>CAISDR010000225.1 GCA_903884125.1 uncultured bacterium | reverse complement strand
GATAATCGCGTCGATAAATCCGGGATCTGTCCAGGGTTCGACAATCCCCATAGCCTGTTGATCGGCAATCACATCGGTTGCGGATTCAGAAACCACCACGGCACCATTGCGCGCCAGTTCATCGATGATTGACGTTTTTCCTGCACCGGGCATGCCGGTCAGAATGAAATGTTTCACGCACACGTCTCCGAAGCCTTTGCCAGCTTTTTGGCAATGTCATTCAGCACCATCATCATGAACAGTCGCCAGAACCAACCCGTGCCCCAGTACTTGGCATAAAACCGGGAATGCCAGTTGATGCGCGTACCGCCACCGGGCAGGGGGTCAAGGGTCACTTCCGCGCGATAATCGCGAAACGGCAGGCCCGACAGCAGGATATAGCCAAGCTGCCTGTCAGGGATCAGCGCCACAACTTCTTCCCGCGCGCGTGAAACCCGCGTGATGAATACCCGAATAGCCCCAAGACCAAATGGTTCGTTAAGCCCGGCGCGCTCCAGTTCAAACGCGTCAAAACTGGACCATTGCGGCCAGGTTGATCCGTCTTTTAAAAGCGCAAATACCGCATGAGGGGCGGCCGCGGATTGTGTGGCGACTTTGATGGTCTGAAGTTTCATGACACCGTCCTGTTTACTTTCAGCACGTCAATTAGAATTCGCATAATATATATTATGGAAAATATACCGAGTTATTTTTTCAGAAACCTTGCGGATATGGCCGCCGTTACGAGTTCGCTGAATAACACGTTAGAATGAAACGGCAATTACCTATTGACGCTTCTGTTATCACGAATTTTCCAGCGCCCATTCAGAATAGGAATTGCGGTCAGGCAACACGAACCGCCGCAAAGCTGTTGTCCCAGTGACCCGATGGTCCGATCACAAAAATGCCGGTACGATTTTTTTTCACTGATCCGGAATAAATCAAATCCATAATCTTAAAACAATTATACAATACTCTGTTCTGTAACAATTAATCGCATTCAATGATCCAAAATTTCATCAGGGCGTCGGAATTTTCTTCGATCAGTTTTGTGGTCCGGTCGCCATAGTTTTGTTTGCGATCACCATTTTAGTAATGTAGGATTCCAACCTCAGTAATCATTAATTGCGTTTGGTGAGTGTGTTGCGTAAGTTTAAGCGCGTGGTTCCGGCCAATGGCTAGTGGCGAGGTCCATCTTGGGTCGTTCGCGGACATAAATGTTCGTCCATTCCGCCGACGGATGCGGAAATGGTGAAGGCCATTCTGCTGCGCAGTGACAATCATATCCTGCTCAAAGAAGTCTCGAAAAACATACGGGCGGGTCAATCGCGGTTCAATCCGTTGTGTCCAATCATTTCAATCAGTTCCGAGCTGACGGCGGTAAAACTGATCGATTTGTTGTTCCACGGCATCGAAGTGGCCATGGTTTGGCCCATTCAGCCCGACCGGTTCAAACGTAAATTGTCGACCCTGGATGCGCGCGAACGCCAGTTCCGAATGACTTCAACCGGAACCTTTCCCAATAGCGACAGCCTGATCCAGAAGGTACGCGAAAAATTCTTTGCCCCCAATGAAGAACCGGTGGCGGGCTAATTCTCTATCTGGATGCGGCTGCGCGCAAGACAGTCAGATAGCCCGGCGCCGTCAGCATTTCAGGTCCCCTGCCCCTGGCAATCAGTGCCCGGTTCAGGCCCGGTAACTGCCAGCACGGCACATACATGAACATGTGATGTTCACAGTGATAATTAACCCAATAGGGCGCGATCAGCGCACGTTCCAGCCAATTGGCATAGGTGGTGCGTGCATGGTGCAGCGGGTTGGGTTCATCCTTGGCGATCAGGGCATGTTCGGCAATGTTGCGCAGGCGGGTGACAAGCGGCAGCCATGTCGCCATGGGCACGATCCACAACAGAACATAGATCCAACCGTAGCCGAAATAGGCGAAGACCAGAAACCCCACCAGATTAGTCAGCAGAAATCGCCCCATCCTGGTGGCGTCCCCAACCAGTATCGGGATCGCGTCCAGATTTGATTTCCGACCCTTTAGCCGTTCCAACAGGCGGCCAAACCGCTGTTTAAAGAATGTCTGCCCCGTCAGATCGCGGATCATTTTCCGGCGCAGGCTTTGGGGTGTGATGGGAAACGGTGCGGACAGGACCAGATCCGGGTCCTCGCCCTGCTGGGCAAATTTATGGTGTTGCAGGTGGTAGCTGCGATAGCGCTTTAGTCCCGGCGTGCACAGATATTCGCCGACAAAATCATTGACCCATTGCACTGGATGCAAGGCGCTGTGGGCGGCATCGTGCATTAATATTGCGAGACCCAGCTGGCGGGCACCAACGATCATGATGCCAAGAGGGATTGTAAACGGCCAGATTGCCCCGACGATCATAGTGGCACCGATCACGGCCCAGCAGTGCGTCACCATGGCCAGACCGCGCCAGGACGATCTGGCCGATAATACACGCCATTCATCGGGGGCGAAAAAATCACCGGCACGTACACGCGCTGCAACCGCCATGGTTCTTGTTCCCCCTCTTTGAACCTTTTCCCAAAGTCTTGTGTCTGGGTACTATTATTGGTCAAACTGGGAGTTAGTATAACGCTGCGGCCTGCCGGTGCAAATGGCGGGTGAAGGATTTGAGCCAAGGGGCTTTAATGACAAATGAATTAGCGCCTGCGGCCATCGCAGACCTTTTGGCTCTGATGGCCCGGCTGCGCGATCGCGAAACAGGCTGTCCCTGGGACATCGAACAGACTTTTGAAACCATTGCGCCTTATACAATCGAGGAAGCGTATGAAGTAGCCGATGCAGTTGAACGCGGTGATATGGCCGCATTCAAGGATGAACTTGGCGATCTGCTGTTTCAGGTGGTATTTCAGGCGCGTATCAGTCAGGAAGCCGGTGGCTTCGATTTTGCCGATGTGGTCCGCGCCATCCATGACAAAATGGTCCGCCGCCATCCCCATGTGTTCGACACCCAGCCAAAGGAAGTTGACTCATCAGCCCAGAAACAAACGTGGGAAAACCTGAAAGCAAAAGAACGCGGTAATGCCCGCGTTCTTGATGGCATACCCCTGAACCTGCCAGCCCTGACGCGGGCCGAAAAATTACAGAAGCGTGCAGCCCGTGTCGGTTTTGACTGGGGTGCGGCTCGGCCCATTCTGGCCAAAGTTGCCGAAGAAGCCAGCGAACTGGTCGAGGCGATGGATCAGGGCTCGGCCCCTGAAAAACTTGCCGATGAACTGGGTGATCTGTTGTTTGTGGTGACCAATCTGGCACGCCATCTGGGCGTTGACCCGGAAACGGCATTGCGTGGCACCAATGCCAAATTCGAGCGGAGGTTCAGCCAGATCGAGGATGCGCTGGCACAATCAGGACGCACGCCGGCTGATGCCAGCCTTGATGAAATGGAAGCGCTTTGGATCGACGCCAAATCGCGCGAACGGGCTTAAGTCTGTCTTGCGTCCAGCATTTTGTCGAAACGCGCCAGATCGGCATATGCAATATCCACATTCAGGTGAATATGGCCGTCGGGGTCGTCGGCACGTTCGACCACGGCACCATGACGATAGATCCATGCCAGAAGTTTGCCATCGGATGAATCAAGGTTGATCTGGCGTCTGACCCGGTCTGCGCCAAGCCGATCATCGATCCGGGCAAGTAACACGTCCAGGCCCGACCGGTTATGGGCCGATATCGGTACCAGCTCGGTGTGGCGCAACGCCTGCTGCGCCAATGCAGCCTGCGCATCATGGGTAAGCAGGTCGATCTTGTTCAG
>CAISDR010000224.1 GCA_903884125.1 uncultured bacterium | reverse complement strand
TATCTTTATTTCGACAGCAAGGAAGCGCTGCTCAAGGAAGCCATCAACGACATGTTGATTCCCAATGTGGCGCGGATCGAAGAACTGGTTGATGCCCATACCGGGCCAACCGTTGATTTGATCCGCATGATAGTTGGTACCCTAGTCAGCATGCTTGACCAGCCGATCACCCGGTTGCCAAAACTGATGCTGGCGGAAGCATCAAACTTCCCAGAAGTTGCCCGTCACCTTTTCGAAAATGGCATCGACCGCTTTCAGGCTATTCACCGGAAAATCATTTCACGCGGCATTGAACGCGGCGAATTCCGGTCCGTCGACGTAAATTGGGCGGCCCAATTCATTCAGTCCCAGTTTCTCTACCTTGCATTATGGACGCACGCTATGGCTCCGGCCATTGGCGAGCCGATTAATACTGAACACTACGTTGCCAATCTGGTTGAATTTCTGATTACCGGCCTGACCACTCACACAGCGCCTCGCTTGGATCTGAACCCATGAATTATCCAATGATCTTTCCGCTTGCCTTGTTATCGGCGCTTGTCACAAGCCAGATTACACACGCACAAACCTATCTGGGATATGTCGAGGCTGAATATGTGCGCGCCGCCCCCAGTGCAGCAGGACGGATGACCCAGATCCACGTGGTACGCGGGCAACGCGTTGATCTGGGGGCATTGATCGCCAATCTGGATGATACGTTGGAATCAGCGCAGGTCGACGACATGCGCGCAAAGCTGCAACAGGCACTCGCGCAGTTGAATGACCTGGAATCCGCCCGCCGCGCCCCGGAAATAGAGGTGCTGGAACAGCAACGCAAACAGGCACTCGCGCAGTTAAATCTTTCGCGCGCGCAGGTGGAACGTTTCAGGGCGCTGGCGAAAACCGGGGTTGCATCACGCGAAACGTTGGATCAGGCAATCATGGCCGTCACCCGCGATGAAGCCCGTGTCAACGAACTGAACAGCCAGCTCGCACTTTCGCGTCAGTCCACAGGCCGCGAGTCGACAATTGACGCAGCGCGTGCAAATCTTGAAAGCATTAAAGCCAATCTGGTACAGGCCGAGTGGCGTCTTTCAGAACGTAAAATATTGGCCGGTACCGCTGGGACGATTGCCGATGTTATTTATCGTCCGGGCGAAATGATTGCCAGCGGTGCGACGATTGCACTGATCCTTAGCCCGGAATTCATCAAGGCGCGGTTTTATGTGCCTCAGGCCGATCTGAGCAAAATGCAGATCGGCCGCAAGGTGGACCTGCGCTGCGATGGGTGTGCCAAAGCCATCGCAGCGCAAATTTCCTATGTGGCACCCGATGCGGAATTCACACCACCGGTTATCTATTCCGATCAGGCCCGCGACAAGCTTATGTTCATGATCGAGGCACGGTCGGTTGATGGACTCCTGCCGATTGCCCCCGGCCAGCCGGTCACGGTCAGTCTTTCATCGGGTGGGCAACCGTGACCGACCTTGCGATTTCGGTGCGCGGCCTGTGCAAGTCATTTAATGGCAAGGCCGTCGTACAGGATGTGTCGATTGACGTGCCGCGCGGCCAGATATTCGGCTTTCTGGGGCCAAACGGTTCTGGCAAGACCACGACCATCCGGCTGTTATGTGGGCTGCTGACACCGGATTCAGGGACTGGCACGTGCCTTGATCTGGACATCGTCAGGGATACCGCAAAGGTCAAACGCCAGGTCGGCTATATGACCCAGCGCTTCAGCCTGTACGAAGACCTGACTATTCGCGAGAATCTGGAATTTGTCGGCCGGGTTTATGAAATCGAAAGTCCGGTTCAGGCCGCCAGCGATGCGCTGGCCCGGCTGGGGCTGGAATCCCGACAGAACCAGCTGGCAGGCGCACTGTCGGGCGGCTGGAAGCAACGGCTGGCACTGGCCGCCTGCATGCTGCACGACCCCAGATTGCTGCTGCTCGATGAACCAACTGCCGGCGTCGATCCGAAAGCCCGGCGCGATTTCTGGGATGAGATTCACCGGCTGGCTGCCGAAGGCCTGACCGTGCTGGTATCAACCCATTATATGGACGAAGCGGAACGCTGCCATGAAATCGGATACATTGCCTATGGGCGATTGCTGATCCATGGAACCGTGGCTGACGTTGTCGCCAGATCAGGCCTTATCACCTATCAGATCAGTGGTCCTGATCTTGCCCGGATTTCAAAGTCGCTCAGCCAGACATCATCTGAGCTTATGGTTGCGCCGTTCGGTACGACGCTGCACATCAGTTCCCGTTCACCTCTGGCTCTCGAGCAGGCGCTGGCGCCATTGCGCCAGCGCGCCGACATCGAAATTCAACCCCTGCCCCCAAGCCTGGAAGATGTCTTCATTCATATGATGCGTCAGGCCCAGGAT
>CAISDR010000223.1 GCA_903884125.1 uncultured bacterium | reverse complement strand
TCCACGAACTCCAGGACCGAGGTCTTGATGTTGAAAAGTTTCAGGCGGTTCAGTGTATTGTCGTCGGCCACGTGACGCAGCCTATAATCGGCGATGATGTCATTAGTGTACTTATTATTGATCTCCGTGCTAGCGGTTGCTGTCTTCACGTTTGAGAACTGCTTCCGATCTCCGAGTACGACAAGTTTCTTAGCTCGTAGCAACGCCGGGAAAGCTTGAGCAATCGACACCTGCGATGCCTCGTCTATTATCACGATATCGAACAACCCCTTTTCCAAAGGAATATACTCGGCATAGTCCCTAATGCCGGCGATCATACAAGGGAAAGCCTGTTGCATGGTACCAAAATCATCTTTGGGGAATCGCTGCTTTTTACGAATGACATCCCGGATTGAGCGCTGTAAATTCCGATGATTGTCAGCAAAATGGATGACCTGACCATCTAACCTGTGCGCGAGGCGGTGCGCGTGAAGGCTTTCGAGCTTGCCCATCTCGCCGGCATAATCGAATTCCGGGATAGAATTGAAAGCGTCCCGAAGTCCGGCGTAACGCTCAGCATAGGAAATCACGCTACGCAGCTTCGAGGCTGAACTACTAGACCCTTCCCAGTTCCATTCGTTTAGAGATTCGGGATCTAAGCCTATCTGATCCATGAGATCTGGACGCTGCTCGATAGCGAAGTTGATCCGCGATGCGTGGTTCAAGAGCTGAACTGCCTCTACATCATGCGCTGCCAAACCCTGAATCGCCTGCTGAAAGGCGAGGGTAATCAGGTTGTCGGGCGCACCAGTTCGGGCAAGCGCCGCGGAAAGCTTTGCGAACGCGGCATAGGCCTGCTCAAGTCTTCCGATATTTTGGTGGGCATTCAGCGCATTTACTGGCGACAGCTCGGCGGCGAGACGCGCGTCCAGGGCGCGTGCCCTGCCGCCACAAAACAGAAAGCCGAACAGCGGCCACCGCGCGGTATGATAGGCCGCGACAAGCGCCTGTAGCTTTTCGGTATCGTCGTGCGTAAAAATCGAGAAAGACCGCATTGCCTCAAGCTCGTTACTGCCGGGCATCCCAACCTGCCCTAAATACATCTGAAGCCGCAAGAACTCCTCCAAATGGTGAAGTGTCACCTGTCGGTATACGGCACGCAAGATATTAAGGGGAATGCCTTGTTGGCCGGACAAAAAAGCGATGATTGCTTCCGTTCCACTCAATGCTGACATCGTAAGGTCGTCGGTAACAATTTCTAACGGATCAGATACAATACGAGCTACCTCATTCTCGCTTTGATGAGTCTCGTAGACATTCGCAATCTTGATTTTGGTACCTTGATCCACGGTCTGCCGGATGGATTGCGACAATCGACGTTCATCTTCCGCAATTTGCCCATTGAATCGCGATTGCGAGGACGTGCTTGCCTTGTGATGAGCCCGGATGGCAGCAACCGACTGGCTGCTAAGGATGCGCCCATAGCTGTTGCCGGCGCGCCCTAGGCGAAGAATCGGGTTCTGAAAGTCTTCGCCGAACCGCACGGAGTTAAGAACTTCGTTCAGCTTGTCTTCAACTACGTCCAGAGCCTCTGCCTTGTCGGACAGCACCAGGACGTTCTGGCCTCGCAAGATCGCCTCAAAGACGATGGCGCTGATGGTGTGTGACTTGCCAGTTCCGGGCGGGCCTTCGATGCTGAGGAAGCGAGAGTCCGTATGTCGTAACGCCATAAGGATCTTACGCTGCTCTTCGTTGAGGGGAACAGGCGATTGAAATACCAGGCGGCCCTCAATCGGTATAGCTTCCCAGTCCCTGGTGATATCCGCATCGACGTTCGCAGGGTCGGTAGTCAGGAATGCATTGACGATGGCCTGGAAATCGGTTGCTAACTCCGAACCCGACTCGAGCT
>CAISDR010000222.1 GCA_903884125.1 uncultured bacterium | reverse complement strand
GGGGCGCTGGCGGCATTTCGCTTGTATAGACCAGCGAACGTGACTGTTCGCCTTCGCTGAAAGGCACACCCAGGATATATCGCACTTCATATTGCCGGAAAAAATTTGGCCCCCCATCGCGTCCGGTATAAACCGGGACCTGCACTACGGGCGGCAGACCGGATGGTGCCAGTTGCTCGATCAGATGAAGATCACCGCGCCGTGGCCCCAGAATGACCAGGGCGCTGGCAATCTGCATTTGCGTTCCATCCTGCGTCTGATGTGCGTCAACCTTCAAAAAGCACAGGGTTCGGGTACGCTTTTGCACCACAACGTCCAGTTCGACCGTGGGTGTCGTGATCGGCGCAAAAAAATTAACCGTCATTGAAACCGGATTGGCCGCTGCCCTATCGTCTGTCAGGCCGTTCATGTGCCGAACAGCCGCATTCAGCACAATTGCGGCAACCCAGCCGCCAAACGGCCCTGTGAAAAGCCGGAAATTGGGATCATTAACACCTTGAAACCGGCCATCGCCAAGCTGCGTCAGTTGAACGGAACTGGAAATATTTGACATAGGTTTTCCTGATTAGTGAACATCCGGGACAACCGGTCGCGACGCGGCTGAATGAAGCGGTGGCATTTTGCAAAACGGTACCATCAACAGGGCTGCCACAAACAGGCAGGCCATCAGGAAAAAGACATCCTGAAACGCCTGCGACAGGGCGATGGGCGATAACATCCGTCGGATTTCACCTTCTGCCATAAGTGGGGCCAGCAACGGATCTGGCACACGCAAGGCAATCATGGCGCCCAGCGCCTGAGCTGCATCGCGCGCTACTTCAGGACTGACACCCATAGCATCACCCAGTCGCTGGGCATGAAGGCGTGAAAAGTCCTGCAACCAGGTATTGACCAGGGCAATGCCCACGGCACCACCCAGATTGCGCATCAGGTTGAACAGGCCGCTGGCAGCCTTTAGCTGGTTCAGCGGTACAGTGGAAAGGGACAGGCTGACCGCAGGGACAATACACAGCAAAATGGCAAAGCCCCGCACGGCTTGCGGGGCAAACAATTCCCAAAAGCCCCATTGGGGAGTGATGTCAGACAACAGATACAGGCCAAGTGCAAACAGGCTGAATCCAGCGCCAATGATTTTACGCGGATCGATGGAGCCGGAAAGACGCGCTGCGGTTGGTGCGCCGAAAAACATAAATGCGCCCGTGACAAAAACAGTCGTGCCAATATCAATACTGGAATAACCACGCACTGCACCCAGATAAACCGGCATCAGATACGTTGCCGAATAAAGTCCAAAGCCGATGACAAAATTTAAGGCACAGGCCAGAACGAAGGTCGGATTTTTCAACGGTAGCAACGAAACAATCGGCAGTTCGGAATAAAAAGAACGTTCCAGAAAAACAATGGCACCGACAGCTGAAAGCCACGCGGCAGCCAGCACATCCATGTCGGAGAACCATTCATGGCGTGGCCCCTCTTCAAGCATGTATTGAAGCGCCCCCAAAAATACAGCCAGGCTTATCAGATGAACCCAGTCAATTTTTGCCAGCAGTTCCGGCTGTGCCCGGTCAACCTTGCCAAGAATTAAAACCGAAATGGTAATGATCAGACCCGGGGCGATGTTAATCAGAAACAGCCAGTGCCAGGATGCAAGATCGGTGATGTAACCACCAAGCGACGGGCCGATTGTGGGGGCAAGAGTCGACACCAACCCCAGGACAGCCGGAATCATACGCTGTTGGCGACCCGAAAACACTGCAAACCCGGTGGCAAACACGGTTGGCACCATGGCACCGCCCACAAATCCCTGAATGGCGCGACAAATGATCATGGTTTCGAGATTTGTTGCCAAGGCACAGGCCAGCGAGGACAACGTGAATAGCCCCGCGGATAACGCAAAAAGCCAACGGGTGGAAAGCGCCTGACTCAAAAAGCCGGAAAGCGGAATCATTACCACTTCGGCCATTAGATAGGCGGTTTGTACCCAGGCGATTTCATCGGCACCGGCTGACAGTCCCGCCTGAATCTGACTGAGCGATGCTGCAACGATCTGTATGTCCAGCAAGGCCATGAACTGGCCGAAAGCCATAACAGCAAACAGCGCCACCTTATGCCGCATCGGCAGCAGAGCTGGCGATACGGGCGGCATCTGTAAATCTGATTCCGATAATGTGCCTGCTGATGATGACACGCGCTTGCCTCGCTTTCAAAATTATAATATGATGACCATAATATAAAGGCAAATGATTTATGGATTCCGGCAATGCGATATGGTGCAGATCATGCTGAAACCACACGGTTACAGATAATTGCAGCGGCGGCCGCTGAAATCAGGACCTATGGCCCGCAGGGCGTATCCGTTGCACGTTTAATGAAAAATGTTGGCCTGACCCATGGGGGGTTTTATGCCCATTTTGGTTCCAAGAATGATCTTGTGACAGAGGCGGTTGAAAGCATGTTCGTGTCCACGGGGGCATTTTCGAAAGCGGCCCGGACCAGCGGGTCCGACTTCGACCGTTTGCGGGCATTTGTTCGGGCATATGTGTCTCGCCATCACCGAGATGCGCCACATGACGGTTGCCCCTTGGCGACTTTGGCCAATGATATTGCGCGCACCCATCCGAAGGTGCGGGCGGCCTTCACACTGGGGTTTTCGCGCCTATGCCGAAGGTTGGCCGATTGGTTGCCGAAAACTCATGGGACACCGCTTGAACTTGCGCATAATCTGGTGGCACAGATGGTTGGCGCGGTGTCACTTGCCCGTGCACTGACGGACCCTGCTCTCTCCGATGCCATTTTACGCCAGACCCGCAACGATCTGATGGCACGGATCAACCAAATTGAAAGTTCACTGCAATGAGCAGTTTATCGTTCATGCAGCGCATGCAGTTGCCAGTCGGGCGAAGCGTCATTGTATTTGGCGCCGCGATATTTATCGGCGCATGCGGAATGATTTGGCTTTATTCCGCACCAAGCCGGGTAACTACAGACAATGCCTATCTAAAGGCGGACACCGTTCAGATCGCGCCTAAAATTCACGGTCTGGTGGGCGAGGTTCTGGTTCAGGATAATCAGACGGTTGGTGCTGGCGATCCGCTGATACGCATAGATGATACTGACTATATCCAGGCGGTAAAGGCAGCCCAGGCTGATCTGGCGCGAGCGCAAGCACAGATTGCCGCCGCCCATGCAGCCCTTGAACGCAATCAGGCAGAGGCCGGACTGGCAGAGGCAGGCGTGCGTGAAGCCGATGCCCGCATTCAGTCAGCGGACGCTGAAAGCAGACGAAGTGCGCGCGACAGAGATCGCTACGGCCCGCTATCGAAACAGGGGTTTGCATCGGTCCAGAAATTTGAAAGTGCCACGGCCGGATTCGAAACCGCTGGTGCCGAAGCAAAACGGGTGCGCGCGGCTTTGGATGTGGCAAAAGCGCAGTATGTGGTCACGCATGCCCGTGCCGATGAGATCGCGGCCCAACTGGCAGAGGCAGAAGCCGCACACGCACACGCCGCGGCGGCACTGGCATTGGCACAGATTGATCTTGATCATACGCTCGTGCGTGCTCCTGTTGCCGGTATCATTGGTGATCGCCATGTTGAAGTGGGAACTTTCGTTCAACCAGGCACAAGATTGATGGCGCTGGTGGCACCTTCAACACTTTATGTCCTGGCGAATTTCAAAGAAACACAGACAGGTCAGATGAAACCCGGCCAGGTCGCCCATATCGAAGTGGATGCGCTGCCCGGACAGCGGTTTGACGGTGTGGTGGAAAGCCTGTCACCCGCATCTGGGTCTGAATTTGCGCTTCTGCCTTTCGAACCCGGTACCGGCAATTTCACCAAGATCGTTCAACGACTACCCGTGCGCATAAGGTTGAACCCGGATGCCCGTAACACCTTGGCCCTGCGGGCTGGCCTGTCAGCCACAGTCAGCGTCAACCTGACCAATTAGTATCCGGCCTTCGAATTTTTGCATCGAAATGGTAGGCCTTGGCCTTTGCCAGAACCGGTTCAGTCCGGCTATAAGTTGGCCAAGATTGAAAAGGTAATTAGATGTCGCAGAAAATTATTCTGAAATTATCCTGTACGGACCGGCCCGGCATTGTTGCGGCTGTATCAAGCTTTTTGCTGGAACAGGGTTGCAATATTGTCGAAAGCGCCCAGTTTGAAGATTCGCAGTCCACCAATTTCTTTATGCGTATGGTCTTTGTAACCTCTGAGGTGACACCGGATATCGACGGTCTGCGTCAGGCATTTGGTGCCATTGGCAAGCGTTTTGCCATGACCTGGACCCTGCGTGATGCAGCAAGGCCCGTGCGCACCATCATCATGGTTTCGAAATTTGACCATTGCCTGATTGATCTTTTGTATCGTCATCGGATTGGCCAGCTGCCGATTGAAATCACAGCAATCGTGTCGAACCATGATTATGATGAACGTGCACGCCAGAGTTTCGGTGCTATCCCGTTTCATCATCTGCCGGTTACCCCTGACACGAAGGCTGATCAGGAAGCGCAACTGCGGGCGCTGATTGATTCAAGCGGCACCGAACTGGTTATCCTGGCGCGCTATATGCAAATCCTGTCGGATACGATGTGTGCGTTCCTGGACGGGCGCGCGATCAATATCCAACATTCGTTCCTGCCCAGTTTCAAGGGGGCAAAGCCCTATCATC
>CAISDR010000221.1 GCA_903884125.1 uncultured bacterium | reverse complement strand
GACCGATGCGCCACAGGCCTGCAGGCAGACCGCAAGATTGGTCGCTGTCGTCGTCTTGGAAATGCCGCCCTTCTGGTTGAATACGGCAACGACATAGGTTGGAGGATTTGTGTTTGGGGTACTGGTTATTTCACTCATTGGCCGATCCTTAGCCATTTAAGGCTCATGCTGAAAAGCGAATCCGCATGCGTAAGCTAGTCTAACCTGACCAGTGGTTTTCCCAATCGTCCAATTCGCCCAGCGCACAAAGATTGACCCCGGCGCGTCAACGACTAATATCCGGCCACCTGATCGTAACTTTGCGCGGGTTCGCCCGCTTGCCTAAGGTTTTGGCCCATGACGTCTTCAGCTCGTTCCCCTAATTCGACGGTCGCGCGCAATGTCGCCATTGGCCTGGGGGCTGCCATTATCCTGGGTCTTATTGCAGGCTTTGTGATCTTTGGCATGAATCAGGGCCGATTTGACCCAAGCATCCCGCCGGCCCCGTCTGCCAAGCCGCAGGACCTGGCAGAGGCCCAGCGTCAGGATCTGGAATATCTGCGCCAGCTGCCCAAACTGGATCGGTCGTTTACTGCCGAGACGGAAAAGGCGTTTGCAGACCGGATCGATCTTGCATTGAAAGATGCGGGTAGCATGTCGCCCGTGCGTTTCGAACTGGAAGTATCCGCCGCCGTGGCATTGGCGAATAATCTGGAGACCGAAGTTATCCCGCCAGATCGCCGTCGGCGCTTGCATCGCCTGCCCATACGCTTCGTCCCATTTTCCGAGGGTCTTTATGTAACCAAAGCGACGGCTGCCTTTGGTGATCTTTTAGGGGCGCGCCTGCTGGCTATTGGCGGCATCAGTATGGAAGATGCGATTACCCGGTTTGATGCCCATCATGCGGGACCGGACTGGGCGCGACGCTACCTTGCCCGGGATCTGCTGGAAGCGCCCGAGGCATTACAGGCGGTCGGCCTTTCTGCGCAATCCGATGCGGCAATGATGACGTTCCTGATGCCATCAGGTACAACCGAGACGCGCCGATTGAATGCTTTGCCCGGCACATTGGACAATCAGACCGATTATCTGCCGTGGATGGATCTTATCCCGGGCATTTCCCCTGGCCGCGACGATGAAAACTGGCTGGATCTGATGGCCAACCCGGATCGCCTGCCGGTCACCGAAAACAGCGTCAGCGAACCTGTCAGTTTTGCCAGACTGGAAAAGCCCAATGCTATTCTGGTTGGGATCAATCCCAATGACCTGAGCGACAAGGATCTGCGTGCGCGTCTTGATGCGGTGCTGGTCGGCCTGCGGGAAATGACGCCGCATCATCTGGTGCTGAACCTGCGCAGGGCGGGAGCGGTCAGGGCAGGCGGCGACGCCGAGGCCTATGCCAGCTTTATCGATGCTCTGCCACAGGCATTGCCAAATGGCGCAGTTTTTATATTGACTGGTGCTGGCACGGGTGGACTGGGTGTGGAACTTATCGCGCGTTTACAAAAGGCGATGGGCGAACGCATTCTGACTTTGGGTCTGCCACCGGGGCAGATGCGGCGTCATTGGGCGGCAGCCTCGCATCGACTGATCCTGCCCAATTCGCAAATTGCGATTTCTTTCTCGACAACCTTGCGTGATTTTGAAAATGGCTGCACGCAATGGTCGGCCTGCGGATTTGCAGCCAGCCGCAATTCGGTGGCGGTTGGCCCATTCAACATGGACGTGACTTTTGTGTTGCGGATGGCTGATTATGCCGAAGGAAAAGACAGCGGGATCGAGGTCATAAAAGCTTTGATCGGCCAACCGGACTAATCTGCGGCTGTTTCAAGAACAGTCTTTCAAATTGGAGTAAATTCAATGCGTCTGGATGCACTGGCCATAGGCCGAAATCCGCCAGAGGATGTGAACGTGGTAATCGAAGTTCCCATCGGAGGCGAACCGATCAAATACGAACTGGACAAGGCATCAGGTGCTCTGATGGTTGACCGGTTCTTATATACATCCATGCGCTATCCGGGAAATTATGGCTTTATTCCCCATACGCTGTCCGATGATGGCGACCCGTGCGATGTGATCATCGCTAATACCCGCGCCATCGTACCGGGTGCGGTGATGAGTTGCAGGCCAGTTGGTGTTTTACTGATGGAGGACGAGGCGGGCGGCGATGAAAAGATCATTGCAGTGCCAAGCCCGAAATTATCGCGGCGATACGAGCATGTCACCGAATACACGGATCTGCCCCAGATCACGCTGGATCAGATCAAACATTTCTTTGAACACTACAAAGACCTGGAACCCGGCAAATGGGTCAAGGTGGTGCGCTGGGGGGATGCCGCCGAGGCAAAACGCCTGATTCAGTCCGGCATTGATCGGGCGGCGGCAAAAACAAAGGCCTAGCGCTTTGCGGCCTTTGCTTTAGGTTTGGGTTTGGCTTTGGCCGCAGGTTTTTTCGCAACCGGTGATTTGGGCGCGGCCTTTGCCGCAGCTTTTGCGGCTGATTTTTGCGCTTTCACCTGGGCTTGGGATACCGGTGGTGCCATCGGCTGCAGGATTGGCTTTGACACCCGCGGCGTCAGATTGCTCTTGCGCAATAACGGCCCCAGATATTGGCCTGTATAGCTTGCCTTGACCTGTGCCACATCTTCGGGGCGGCCCTGGGCAACCAGATAGCCACCACCATCACCGCCTTCGGGGCCAAGGTCGATGATCCAGTCTGCGGTTTTGATCACTTCCAGATTATGTTCGATCACAACGATGGAATTGCCCTGATCGACCAGTTCGTGCAGCACTTCCAGCAGTTTTTCCACGTCGGCAAAATGCAGACCCGTGGTTGGTTCGTCCAGAATGTACAGTGT
>CAISDR010000220.1 GCA_903884125.1 uncultured bacterium | reverse complement strand
ATCATGCAGGAGTTTTTGCGCAGCCTGCTGATCCCGAAAGTGCTGGATGCATTTGGCGCCGGCGATCATCCGTTGGTGCTTCGTTATCATGAAATAGCCAGAGGGCTCAGTCCGACGCTGGCAGAGATTTTTCCAGCATCCATCGCAGAGCTGGTCGCTGAATCAATACCCCTTGAAGACTGCGCCCCGATCAGGCGTGCCATGAAAGCCGATAGGACGATTGGCATCCCGGCGCAGGCAAAAATTCATGATGGACTGGCGACCGGACTTTCATCGTCCCGGCGCGTTTTGATTTTCATGCGCCGGTTTTATTTTGGCCCCGACAGCCGTGCCCATGAATTGCCGGCGCGTTTTGAAAATGGATTTGCGGCGGCTGGCTGGACACCGTTTTGTACAGACCCCAGTTTCAGCCCCGAGGGCAAAACTGCTCACCAGCCAAATGGTGCCGACCTGCTGGATCACGTCATGCGCTTTGAAGCTGATGTGGTCATCATCGATTATTGGGGCATTGCTTTTGCCCCCGGTGCGCTTACAGATTTTATCGCGCTGGCGCGTCGTTATCGACCCCGGATCCGAATTGTCCTGGTCCACCTTGATCCATGGATGACAAATTCATGGACCATCACTCAAAGCCTTGCCCCCTATGTTGATCTGATCTGGTGCCATTCGCCACGGGTTCCCCTGTGGCAGGCACCGGCATTTCAAAACAGGATGTTTTTCAGTCCGTTTCCCATGGGTGTGCTGCCTGACCAGGTGATCGCATCACAAAAACCAGTCAGCCTGTTTCTGGGCGGAGTCGTTCATTATAATCCGACACGTGCATTCTGGTTAAGCGCGCTGAGCCAAGCCAATGCGCCGTTTGCGATGCGCCCGACCGACCATGCCTCTGATAATCTGAGTGCTGTTGCAAGTTTCAGAAAATATTTAACGGCACTGAAACAGGCGACCCGGTCCATCAATTTTTCATTGCGCGAAAACGGCTATCGCCAGTTGACGGGACGTACCTTCGAAACTTTGTGGGTTGGTGCCTGTCTCATTCAGGAACAATCTGATGAAGTAGAAGATTACTTCACACCCGATCTACACTACCTCAGCTTCAGAACGTTTGACGAATTGCTGGGCATTCTGACCTATGTAGATCAGCATCCAGAGTTTGCCGCGCAAATCGCCCGCCGGGGTCATGATTTCTATCACGCGACCTACAATGAAAGGCGCCTAATTGCGGCCCTGGAACAAAGGCTGTTTGGCCTTTAGGTCAACGCAATAAAAAAGGCCCGACTTGCGCCGGGCCTTTCTGTATTTGACAAAAGCAAACCTGGATTAGAAATCCATGTCACCCATGCCGCCGCCCGGGCCACCTGGCATTGACGGACCGGCATCCTTTTTCGGACGCTCGGCGATCATGGCTTCGGTGGTGATCAGCAGGCTGGCGATCGAGGCTGCATCCTGCAGGGCAATACGAACGACCTTGGTCGGATCAATAATGCCCTTGGCAACCAGGTCACCATATTCTTCATTCTGTGCATCAAAGCCCCAAGTGGTGTTCTTGGATTCCAGCAGTTTGCCAACCACAACGGCACCATCAACACCGGCATTGTCAGCAATCTGACGGACCGGTGCCTGAAGCGCCTTGCGGATGATCTGGATACCGGCCTTCTGGTCGGCGTTCTGCACTTCGATCTTGTCCAGTACCTTGATGGCATAAAGCAGGGCCGTACCACCGCCCGGCACGATGCCTTCTTCAACCGCGGCGCGGGTTGCATTGAGCGCGTCATCAACGCGATCCTTGCGTTCCTTGACTTCGACTTCGGTTGCACCACCAACGCGGATCACGGCAACACCGCCGGCCAGTTTGGCCAGACGTTCCTGCAGCTTTTCGCGGTCATAGTCAGAGGAGGTTTCTTCGACCTGGGCACGGATCTGGTTGCAGCGCGACGCGATGTCGGCCTTTTTACCAGCGCCGTCAACAATGGTCGTGTCTTCCTTGCCGATACGCACTTTCTTGGCGCGGCCCAGCATGTCGAGTGTGACGTTTTCAAGCTTGATGCCCAGATCTTCCGAGATCAGCTGACCACCGGTCAGGATCGCGATGTCCTCGAGCATTGCCTTGCGACGGTCACCAAAGCCCGGTGCCTTGACGGCTGCAACCTTGAGGCCGCCGCGCAGCTTGTTGACGACTAGGGTCGCCAGCGCTTCGCCTTCGACGTCTTCGGCGATGATGATCAGCGGACGGCCCGACTGAACAACGGCTTCGAGAACTGGCAGCATGGCCTGCAGGCCAGACAGCTTCTTTTCATGCAGCAGAATGTACGGGTCTTCCAGTTCGGCGACCATTTTTTCTGCATTGGTGATGAAGTAAGGTGACAGGTAGCCACGGTCGAACTGCATGCCTTCGACCACATCGAGTTCGGTGTCCAGGCTCTTGGCCTCTTCAACCGTGATCACGCCTTCATTGCCAACCTTGGCCATGGCTTCGGCAATCATGTCACCGATGGCACGTTCGCCATTGGCGGAAATCGTACCAACCTGGGCGATTTCTTCATTGCCCTTGATCTTCTTTGTACGCTTCTTCAGGTCTGCAACCACTGCTTCGACAGCCAGGTCGATACCGCGCTTGAGATCCATCGGGTTCATGCCAGCGGCAACCGACTTGGTGCCTTCGCGCACGATGGCCTGTGCCAGAACCGTTGCTGTCGTGGTGCCGTCACCGGCGACATCATTGGTCTTGGATGCCACTTCGCGCACCATCTGTGCGCCCATGTTTTCAAACTTGTCGAACAGTTCGACTTCCTTGGCGACCGTAACACCGTCCTTTGTGGTACGTGGCGCGCCAAAGGACTTTTCGATCACGACATTACGGCCCTTGGGACCCAGGGTGACCTTTACGGCATTAGCCAGGATGTCGACGCCGCGAAGCATCTTTTCGCGGGCTTCCGCGCCGAATTTAACTTCTTTCGCTGCCATGGAATTTATCTCCTAATTGGGGGGCAAAATGGACCAGGTAAAAGCACGACCGCCTGATCAGGCGGCCTTCTTGCCTGCCTTGGTGACTTCCATAATGCCCAGAATGTCGCTTTCCTTCATGATGATCAGGTCTTCGCCATTGATCTTCACTTCAGTGCCGGACCACTTGCCGAACAAAACGCGGTCGCCTGCCTTGACTTCAAGAGCGACCAGCTTGCCTGCATCGTCTCGTGCGCCGGGGCCTGCCGCCACGACTTCACCTTCCTGGGGCTTTTCCTTGGCGGTATCGGGGATGATGATCCCGCCAGCGGACTTTGCTTCGCCTTCGAGGCGACGGATCAATACACGATCGTGGAGAGGACGGAATTTCATAAGCATCTCCTGTCAAAAGCCGCCAGAGCCATGCGGTTGCGCACGACCAGCGGCGGGAATAAGGCCTTGTTTTCCCAAGGTTCCAATAGCGACCTGACCGGTTCCCAAACCCAATTCAGGGTTTCAGACAACCAATATTTCAAGCCACCAATCGAACATCGGTCGGGGGGCTGTTAGCACTCTATCGAGGCGAGTGCCAAAGCTGGACTGCATATAAGAAGGCTGATGCGCGCTGTCAAGGAACACCCGAACAATTAGACAGCAGGCATATGTGTACCTGGTTTTTGGCAGCACTCGCCTGATGCGGCTGCTAATCTATTGAAAATAAATAGTAAATTTGAAAATTTTTACGAAAATGACTTGTCTGTCTGACGAATCGCAGGCAATTTTTATATGCAGATCATCTGCATCGCCCGGCCACGGTCACCGCCCCCCGGCCATTGTCGGGCCATAACCTGGGGATGCTGAAATGGACCAGAAGTTAGGCCAGACACAACCTGATCCCGTTCAATCGCCAGAAATATGGCTGGCCTTACGGGGCTATAGGCTGACGACCGCAGAAATTCTATACCATTTGCCCGATCATCCGGCGCTTTTACAGTCCTACATCTGGCAGAACTGGGATCATGCGCCGAAATTTCCCTGTCTGAAGGCATTTCTGGACTTCTGGCGCCGCGATCTGGATGCCCGATTACATTCCGTCCGCATTGGCGTTGCCGATGTCATGGGGCCTGGCCAGTGGCGTAACCTGCCAGGGCTGCTGACCTTGCAATAAATACCTATTCGGGCATCTGGGCATGGAACTGGGCGGCGTCGAAATAATCGCGCCAGGCAACAATTCGGTTATCGACAAGCTCGAACGTACCCATAACTGGAATTTCGACCCATTTGTTGCCGATCCTGAAACGGTCCAGCCGTTCGGTGAGCACGGCGCCAATCGGACTTGTGCCAATCTGACGGACGATCCATTCCACCTCGGATGAGCGTGCTAGCAAGGGACCGATAATTGCCTTTATTTCGGCCCGACCGGCGACCGGGGCAAACGGAATATTGTGATAGACACAATCGGGGCTGAGATAAGACATGATTTCAGTCAGGTCGCGCCGGGACCAGGCCGCAATGAATTCCAGAACCATGCCGGTATTACTTGTCATCTCACCCTCGAACTAACAGCGATCCTCCGCTTGGCAGATCAACAATGATTATAATCTCAATCCGCCGGAATGACCAATGACAATGAATTGGGCACCGATTAGCGACCATTGGGACAGTGCAGGTCCCACTTGTATGCTTTGGTTATGATTCGCGCCCGCGACATTTTTGGACTGGCTCCAGCCCAAGTCCCTGATCCCGATCCGCCCGTATTTCTGGCGGATGTGGAACCTGTTGCCCATATTGCCCGCAAACCTTGGCGGTTTGTGTTCGACCTGTTGACCCATGGTTTTACCGGCAGACTTTTGATGATGGCGGGCTGCGCGGTGCTGGTAGGCATTGGCGATTCCTTCGCACCGTTTATGTTCGGGCAGGTTATAAATACCCTGTCGTTAGCGTTGGCAAAACCTTCCAGTGGCGATTCATCGGCTGTGTTCGCAGCCTTTGGTCTGCTTGTGGCTTCATGGCTTTTGCCGCATCTGGCCCAGCGCAGCTACGAAATTATCGACGCCTATACCAGCCCGCGGTTTCGCGCGCGCGCACAGCACCTGATGTTCGGCTATCTGCTTGGTCAAGCACCGCGCTATTTTCAGGATAATTTTGCAGGCAAACTGGGCCAGAAGGTCAAGAATGCAGGCCATGCTGTTGTGCCACTGGTATCGATCTTCTGCTTTGAACTGACCAAGCTTTTTGTGCTGGTGATTTTATCCGGCGCATTGTTGTGGCGGCAAAATCCGACCTATGCGCTGGTTCTGGCGGTTTGGGCTGTTATCCACCTATCGCTGACCATTTCGCTTGCCACCCGGATCATCACGTTGTCGCGGGCATTTTCTGATGAAATGTCCACATCATCCGGCAAGATGATCGATGTCATCACCAATGCCGATGTGGTGCGTGCCTTTGCCAAGGCAAAGTCAGAACGACGCTACATTGCATGGTACCTGGCGGCGGAACAGGGGCGGTCCCAACGCCTGCGGTGGTTTCACATTGCGATGAATGCGGTACAGTCGCTGGGCGTTCTGGGCATGCTGGCGACCCTGGTTTATCTGTCTCTGGGTGATGTGCTGGCCGGTCATCTGACAATTGGCGGAATGACCACCACATTCATGCTGGCCGGGATACTGGCCGGTGTTGTGCAGAATCTGGCCTGGCGGACATTGGAATTTTTCGAACATATTGGCACGCTGACAGAAGCATTGGAGCTTATTGCTGAGCCGCATGAAATTACGGATGTGGCCGACGCGAAACCGCTGATCATCACCACCGGCGGCATTGTGTTTGACAATGTGTCGTTCAACTATGCTGATCAGACAAAGGTGATAGATGGTCTGAACCTGGTCATTAAACCGGGCGAGAAGATCGGCCTGGTCGGGCATTCGGGTGCTGGCAAAAGTACGCTGGTCAAATTGCTACGCCGTCAGTTCGAACCCCAGGGTGGCCGTATTCTGATCGATGGGCAGGATATCGCACAGGTAACCTGGGACAGCCTGAATCAGGCAGTGGCCGAAGTACCCCAGGCGGCTGGCATATTCCACCGACCGGTGCGGGCTAATATCGCCTATGCCGACGAAGCGGTTGAAGACGATCAAGTTATCGCTGCAGCAAGCCGCGCGCACGCCCATGATTTCATCACCCGGCGCGCCAGCGGTTATGAAACCATTGTGGGTGAGCAGGGCATAAAGCTGTCAGGTGGTGAACGCCAGCGCGTGGCGATTGCGCGCGCGCTGATCAAGGATGCGCGCATATTGGTTTTGGACGAAGCCACCAGCGCGCTGGATTCAGAGGCCGAACATTTAATACAGGAAGCATTATGGCGCCTGATGGATGGTCGAACCGTCATTGCCATCGCCCACCGGTTATCAACAATCCGTGGCATGGACCGCATCATCTATCTGGAGCAGGGCCGCATTATCGAACAAGGGCCCCATGATGAATTGCTGGCACAAAACGGTGCCTATGCCAGATTATGGCACCGGCAAATGGGAGGGTTTTTGGTTGAAAATTAAGCGGCTTCCGGCATGAGTGAGCTGGTGTCATTCCTTCGATTTTTTAGATTCGGCTCGCTTTATCGCCTCATCAATATCCAAGGAATAATTTTCCGGTACTTCAATAAACTCGCCTACCGTTTTTTCCATCGATTCTACGACCTTGGAAAGGGTTACACTAAGTCCCTTCAAGTTTTGAACATTCATAACTACGCCAACTTCTTCGTGAAGAATTTCTGGTTCGTCTGGATCTTCTGCCAATCCAAATCGGATGATCACTTCCCCATTGGCAACCTGGAGCGAAAATCCATTTGTATACACATATCGGAATAAATTTGAGCGCGTGCTTTCGGACACTATATCACCTCACTACTGAGCCGCAGAATTCGCAAAATGTATGGAGATGCGCGGTCCGTCGGTGTTCGGATTTGGCAGATAGTTGGTCCGCGCAACCCGGAAATTCTTTAAGCTGTCATCAATATTATGCCTGATAGCTTTTTGGACAGCAGGATGATGCTGATTTGACTGTCTCATTTCTGACAGGCGCTCAACAGCAAATTTTGGCCGATGCCCCATGGCCAGAAGCAGATTGGTCAGCGTATCAAGGGTCCAGTTACCGGGTGCCGAAAGCCAACGTGTTATCTGTTCAGGTGACTTGCCCAGTCGCCGCGCAATAAACGCCCGCGTCAGCTTGTCGGATACCGCCATTTTTAAAAATAGCTCGAGCACCGTTTCATGCGCTTCGTTTTGTGCAAGCCCTTGAAAATAACCCAGCGTCACTGGATCCAGTTTTTCATCCTCAAGGCAGCTTGCCAACTTCCACGACTCTTTGGGTGATGTAGTCATTGATGGTTTGTCCTGAATGTGGTGGTTCGCCGTGAAATATTTGACTCCAGATGTTTTTGCATCGGAGGATTTCTGTGGGCCAGTGATTACCATCGAATTTGGTTTGTCCGGGGTAGCCTAACTGATCCCGATAGACCGCGTGCGTTGCCAGAATTAGATCCGTTCCGCGAAACCGTCCAAATACACGCACCTGTGGTTGGGGATCTTTGCATCTTAATTCCCAAACCTCGTCACTTTGTCGTTCAAGGCATTTCAGCATGCAGGTTGCCTCTGTCCCATATCCGACAGTGATCAGACCCCCCAGGCTGAAATGATCCAGTTCGTTCCATAACAGGCCCATTCGGAAATCGGTTGCCGCATTGATTTCCTGAAACAGACGGTCTTCGACATAGACGACACGGGAATGGGCACCTGGGCGCACAGGCGCCCATAGGTGCAACCGAGTTCCCAAGCTCGCATCAATTAAGTCCATTATTGAT
>CAISDR010000219.1 GCA_903884125.1 uncultured bacterium | reverse complement strand
CGGATGCGAAACATGGCATCGAAGAGAAAAGGATTAGACTCCCGATCAATCCCGTTGATGGTCAAAATCATGAGCGCGCTCCGTAATGATTTGAATCAAATACCGAGGCATCATTCGCAACAAGATGCGCTTGCGCAATACTGCCTATTTGACAGTATCAACGCTCCGGAGTCTTGATGAGATCCAAGGATAACGCACGGGCGACCGCATGCGTGACGTTGAGGCACTGAAGCTTGTGTCTTGCCAGATCGAGATAGAACCTCACCGTACGATCCGACAAACCAATCCGAAAAGCAGCCTCCTGGAAAGTGAGCCCGCATGCCACCAACTGGAGACATTCAATTTCGCGTGGAGCCAAATGAACATCCTCATGAATGACGCCCTCAGTCTTGAGAACCATCTGGTGAATATGAACAGCAAGAGTCTGAAAATCGCGCATATAGATGCGCTTGAAGTCCAGCCAGTCCTTGGCACTCAGATCACTCGTAACCGAGAAGATTGCCATCTCGCCATGGCGACCTCGGATCGGGATGGTCAAGCCTTGCCGCCCTACGCCAAATTCGCGGGACTCACCAAACATCCGCCTCACGCGCTGATTGCCTCCGTCGAGTTCAGACCAGTCTATGGGCAGAATTGATCGAAGACTTGCAGATAGGACCGGGTCGATCTCGACAAAGCTCTGGGATTTATAATGCATTACCCATTCATCGGAATAAGTAACCGAAACATAGGGTTCGGTTGCAGTTAATCCGCGGATGTTCATTCCCAGATAGGCGGCATGGTTCAGGCCATAGTTGCGAGCTATTTCGCGAAGGAGGTCATGCCCCTCCTCCTTGTGGGCAACCTCGGTAATACGGTCAACCATGCGAAGGAAGAGAAGATCAAAGCGATCAGGTGGAAGGCTTGATGAGCGCGACATGTCCGAACGGTCTCCTTCACTTCATCCTTATCGGAAGGCCATTTCCCAATGTGGGCGAAGGTGTCCAAAATAGTGACGAACAGGACGAGAATCCGGGATTCGCTGACCTGACTCTTATTCATCCCGGCCGGGGACCGTGACCAATCCTGATATGCCTGAGGTGAAGCGTTACCTGAATGGGTGGCCGGATAGCCTCGGACTGAAGGCCGCGCAAAGGGCCGGTTGACGCCCGGGACCACATCAGGCTACCGTTATATAGTCAGTCTATATGGCCGAGGCAGGCGCGTCGCTCATGATCGAAGCCATCGTGTCTTTGAAGGATGAGACCTCGCCGAGTGTGGGGCGAGAGAGAATCCGGCTATTGCAGGCAGTTGCGCGGGAAGGCAGCATCACCGCTGGCGCAAAAGCGGTAGGACTCAGCTACAAGGCCGCGTGGGATGCGCTCGACGCCATGGCAAACCTTTTCGGCCAGCCATTGCTGACATCAAAGAGTGGAGGGACAACGGGCGGGAGCTCCGCCCTCACGCCCGCGGCTATCAAGGTCATCGAGGCCTATGCTCGCATGGAAGCTGAAATGGCCCGTGTCCTGCGTTCCCTGGAGCCCGAACTCGCCGGCAGCGACGTGAAGCCCATCAACCTGATGTCTGGATTTCTGATGCGAACCAGCGCACGCAATGCCCTGCGCGGGGTAATCACCGCGCTGAAGTCCGACAAGATCAGCGCCGAAGTGGCCATTCAGGTCTCAAAGGAAAACACAATATATGCCTCGGTTACCGCCCAGAGTGTCCGGGAGCTCGGATTATGTCCGGGCCGGGAAGCTATCGTGTTGATCAAGGCGCCTTTTGTCATGGTTGCCCTTGAGGGCGACCTCAAGACGTCAGCTCGCAATTCAATATCCGGCAGAGTCTTGAGGTTAGAATCCTCAGAGATCAACGCGGAAGTCGTGATGGAAATTGGGGCTGACAAGACGCTTGCTGCAAACATCAGTGCGCACAGTGCAAAGGCACTTAAAATAAAAGTCGGGACCAAGGTTCGGGCCTTGATCGACGCCGCCCATGTCATCATCGCCATTGACTGATCTGATCAAGGTTGGGACCCATGTCGCTCTTGAGAACAAATGCAGGAACCGTCTGCGCTTTGATACTCACGATGATAGCTCGGTCCGCGTGTGCAGGAACAACGAATGTTGCAGTCGCAGCGAACTTTACAGAACCTGCAAAAGAAATTTCTGCAGCGTTCAAAGCACAGACAGGACATGAAGCCGTTCTCAGCTATGGAGCTTCAGGACAATTCTACACCCAGATCAAGGAAAGCGCGCCCTACAATATCTTTATCTCCGCTGATAACGACCGGCCAAAAAAGCTGATCGAGGAAGGTCATGCTCTGGCCCAGAGTCGCTTCACCTATGCCATCGGGAAACTGGCCCTCTGGAGCCAGGATCCGAATGGCGTGAAGGGGGATGAAACCCTTAAGGCGAATGCCTTTTCGAAGCTATCGATCGCCAATCCCGCTACAGCACCCTATGGAGCGGCAGCAATTGAAGTCCTGAAAGCCTTGCATTTATATGATTTGATCAAGCCGAAAATCGTGATGGG
>CAISDR010000218.1 GCA_903884125.1 uncultured bacterium | reverse complement strand
TGGCATTTAGCGGCCTATATGCCTTCATCTCGGGTGGATCGCTGGTGCTGCAGACGATTTATGGCCAGTCAGCCACAGCCTTTGGACTAAGTTTCGGCATGGTGGTTTTGGGCTATATGACCGGGACTACCACCAGCGGGCGCATGGTGCGCCGGGTCGGCGGACGTACGCTGATCCGGGTAGGATCGTGCCTGCTTGCCCTGTCATCGGCAATCATGGCCATCAGCGTGCACTGGGGGTCTGACAGCGCCTTTATGATCCTGATCCCGATGATGGGATATACCTGCGGTATCGGCCTGATCGTGCCGCAATCAACGGCTCTGGCCCTTATGCCATATCCGCATATGGCCGGTACGGCCTCGGCCATGTCGGCAGCCTTGCATCTGGGAATAGCGGCAAGCGTAGGGGTGGTCGTTGGGCAAACCTATAATGGAACTGCCTGGCCCATGGTCGGCGCAACCTGTTTTGCAGGTTTCAGCACGTTTGTTCTGATGCTGATCTATGACTGGCGCCACCCTACCTAAGGCATTTGGCTTGCGCCAACTGATCGGATAGACTGGCCTGAATTAGTCAGTTCAATCAACAACGGCCCTATACCATGCGTCTGGCCCTGATGGCCGATATCCACGCCAATCGCGAAGCTTTTGATGCCTGCCTTGAACATGCAGCCGGTCAAAGGATCGATCAATACATGCTGCTGGGTGATTACGTGGGCTATGGTGCCGACCCCGGTTATGTGGTCGACCGGATCATGGATCTTTGCGCCAAGGGTGCCGATGCCGTGATCGGCAATCACGACGCTGCCATCAGCGGTGATACACGCGGCATGAACCCGATTGCGGCTACTGCCATTGGCTGGACCCGCGATCAGTTGAATCAGACGCACCAGGAATTCCTGGGCGGTCTGCCTTATAGCATCGATACGGATGGCCGCCTTTTCGTTCATGCCGAAGCCACCGATCCACCAAGGTTCGGTTATATCACCAACACCGAAAGTGCCGCCCGCGACCTGCATGAATCCCAGGCCAATGCCGTTTTCTGCGGGCATGTGCACATGCCTGCCATTTACGGCATCACCGCCACAGAAAAAGTGATGCGCCATGTGCCGGTTACCGGTGTGCCCGTACCATTGCCGCGCCACCGGCGCTGGCTGGTGGTTTTAGGTTCTGTCGGCCAGCCCCGTGATGGCAATCCCGATGCCTGTTACGGCATTCTGGATACGGTGAAATGTGAAATCATCTTTCACCGCGTGGCCTATGATATCGAGGCAGCGGCCCAGAAAATTCTGGCCGCGGGCCTTCCGGATTTTCTGGCCACACGCCTGTTCATTGGACGTTAGATCATGAAGGCGCAGGGCCTTGAGCAAGGGGCTGTGATTGATGGCTACACCATCGGCCAGCGGCTGCATCAGGGCGGGATGGCCACCATCTGGTCTGTCACGCACCCGGATATTTCCAGTCCGATCCTGATGAAGGTGCCCAATCTTTTTGAGGGCGAAGATCCGGCAGCGATTGTCAGTTTTGAAATGGAACAAATGATCCTTCCGCGCCTGGTAGGCCCGCATGTGCCACATTTTCATGCTGCCGGTGACTTTCAGCCCCAGGCCTATATCGTGATGGAAAGGGTCGAAGGCCAGTCGCTGTTGGGCATGATAAATGACCTGCCCTTGCCGGTTGATCAGGTGGCGGCATTGGGTGCTGATATCGCCACCGCACTTGATGATCTGCATGGCCAGCATGTGGTGCATCTGGACGTCAAACCGTCCAATCTGATGCGCAGGCCCGATGGCCGCATTGTACTGGTGGACTTCGGGCTGTCGCGCCATGATCAATTGCCCGACCTGATGGCCGAGGAATTTCGCCTGCCCTATGGCACCGCCCCCTATATGGCACCTGAACAGGTATTGGGCATCCGCAATGAACCCAGAGCTGATTTATTCGCACTTGGCGTGCTGATGTATTTTTTTGCCACCGGCACGCGACCGTTTGGCGATCCGCAAAGTCTGAACGGACTGAAACGCCGCATCTGGCGCGATCCTGTACCACCGCGTACATTGCGCCCGGACATACCGCCATGGTTTCAGGAACTGGTGCTGCGCTGTCTAGAAGTTGATCCTGATGCCCGGCATCCGACTGCGGCCCAACTGGCATTTGACCTGCGTCATCCCGAAGGTGTCAGGCTGACCCAACGTGCGACCAAAAAAAAGGCAGACGGATTCTTTACAGCGCTGCGGCGACGTTTTGCCGGGGAGCGGGTGCGGCAGGTTCGACGCGGCGCGCAGTCAAATTACATTTCGTCCGCACCGATCATCCTTCTGGCGCTTGACCTGAGTGGTGCCAGCGATGATCTGACAGATGGCCTGCGCCAGACCGTTGCACGGCTTTTGCGCGCAGCGCCCGCATCGCGTCTGGCGTGTCTTAATGTTTTGAAACTGGCGCGCCTTGCCATTGACCGGTCAGTGGATGATCTTGGGCAGAACAAGCACGCGCAACGTCTGGGCGCGCTGAAGCGATGGGCGGCCCCCCTGAACCTCAGCGAAGATCGCCTGACCTATCATATTCTAGAAGCGGTTGATCCGGCAGCCGCCATTCTGGATTATGTAGCGCGTAATCGTGTTGATCATGTGGTGATCGGCGCACGGGCGGATTCCACCTTGCGGACATTACTTGGATCGGTCTCTGCACAGGTTGCAGCCCATGCGCCCTGCACCGTGACAATTGTGCGCAATCGCGCGTTCGGGCAGGACGAAGGCGCAGCGTCTGCTGCCGTCTCATAAAATTGCGCTGTTGATTTAAATTAAGTCGCATTTTTTTCATGCCCACCCTATAGGCTAGGGGGATGAAACCGACATTACGCGAATCGCGACCCATTGGCACACCATTGGCACGCCAGCGTTGGGAATGTTCCCAATGCGGACTGGTGTTTGAACCCAATTTCGAGGATGGCAAGGAAATGACCATTCGTCGACGCATTGATCTGATGAAAAAGGATTTTGAAATCCATGCTGCCTGGCATCTGGGACAGGCACCGAAAAAGCCTTCTGTCATCGGGCGGCTGCGCACGGCGCTGAACAAGGCCACACGGGCCCAGGCATCGGAATAAACTTTATACGGTTGACGTGCGCGCCAGATCGCGCGTAGGTTTCAGACAGCGATAGGTTCCCCGCAAGGGGTGAAAAGGGAACTCGGGTTCAAAGCCCGGGCTGCCCCCGCAACTGTAAGTGGATAGCCCGCATGCCAGGGCCACTGGATTTCCAAATCCGGGAAGGCGGCATGCATCGGCGATGACCCACAAGCCAGGAGACCTGCCTGACGCTGTCGTCTTTCGTTCGACCGGGGTGTGTCGCGCGATCGGGAAAAACCCGCATGACGACGAGCCATTTGGACCGCCTTTGGGTGGCCGGCCCGTCATGACCTGACCGTTATGAATGGCAACCGGCTGCAACAAAAGCGGTTTGTTCGTCCATTCTGTTGCGGGGGAATACCCATGTCTGCTTTTTCATCAAACCCCAAAGGCCGGGGTGTGTGCGCTGTCGTCCTTGCCAGCTTATGCCATGGCGCATTCAGCTATGCTGTCCTTGCCCAATCTGGTGTGGAAACACCTGAAACCCTGATCGTTGTTGCCAACCGGCGCGGTGAATTGCCCGAGCGTATTCCAAATGCCGTCAGCGTATTTGATGAGGCACATATCAGGTCATCGCAGGCGGTTGCATTAAGCGATCTTCTGGCCAGTGCACCGGGTGTCAGCTATGCCCGAAATGGCGGCATGGGTGGTGTGACATCGCTGTTCATCCGGGGTGCGGATTCAGATCAGACCCTGGTTTTATATGATGGCGTCAAACTGAACGATCCCACATCGCCTGCCAGCGCGTTTGACGTATCGAACCTGTTGATCGGGGACATTGATCGCGTTGAAATTCTGCGCGGGCCGCAATCCACGCTCTGGGGCAGTCAGGGCATGGGTGGTGTGGTCAATATCCGTTCAAGACTTGTCGACAAACCGTTTGGTGTTGATGGTCAGGCGGAATACGGCACGCATGATACCAGCTATTTGCGCCTGGGTGCGGGCGGACACAGCGGCCCGGCGGTATGGCGCATTGCAACGGGACTATTCAACACAGGTGGCATATCCACATTTGATAAAGCCTTTGGTGGTCGCGAAAAAGATGCGGCCCGACAAGGGGCTGCATCAGCCAAGCTGGATTATACGATCATCGACACTTTGCATCTGGACCTCAGCGGTCTTTATACCGATGCGCGCAATAATTATGACGGCTTTCCGGCACCGAAATATGTGCTGGCCGATAGTGGCGATTACAGCCGCACACAGCAGAAAATTGGTTACGCCGCCTTGCGTCAGGATGTTATGGGCGGCAGGCTGAACAATCGGATCGCGGCCCAATGGGGTGAAATTGACCGCCAGAATTTTGATCCCACAAGTCCGGTACGCAAAACCTCTGATACGATTGGTCAGAATGCACGTGCGGAATATCAGGGAACAGCGACAATTACCGATTATCTGTCGGGCGTGTTTGGTGCCGAATATGAAAAATCTGATTTCACCACCCAGTCACCACCGGCTTTCCAGCCCAATCCGCCAAAGCTGAAAGCCAACGCGGTTTTATCCGGTGGTTATGTTCAGGCAGAACTGACGCCGATGAAAGATCTGACCATCACCGGTGGCCTTCGCCATGATGATCATGACCGCTTTGGTGGCCATGAAACTGGCCAGTTTGGTATTGCCTGGATAGTGCTGGACACAACGATCCTTCGTGCAAATTTCGGTCAGGGGTTCAAAGTTCCCTCGCTCTACCAGCTCTACAGCACTTATGGAAACAAGGGCCTGCGCCCGGAGGCGGCCGAAAGCTTTGATGGTGGTATCGAACACGCGCTGCTTGATAACAGGGCCATGATCAAGCTGACCTATTTCAATCGGCGATCCAGCGATCTGATCAATTTCGTCACTTGTGGTGGTGGATATGATCCTTTGTGCACCGGCCGTTTTGGCTATTATGCAAATATATCCAGAGCAAAAGCCGAAGGCGTTGAACTGGAAGGACGCATCGATCTGATGCGCCTTGGGCAACTGGACGCCAATTATTCACACATCGATTCCATCGACCGGTCACCGGGGGCAACATTCGGCAGGACACTGGCCCGCAGGCCCAATGACGAAGGCAATTTTACCTGGTCAAAGGACTGGACCACGATGACCACCGCCATTGCCTGGCATTATGTGGGACCAAGTTTTGATGATGCTGCCAATACGCGCAAACTGGCCGGGCGCGGCCTTGTGGATTTGCGGGGCAGTGTGCCACTTGGCCCGTCCCTTGAACTTTATGCCCGTGTCGAAAACCTGTTCGATAAGCATTACGAAACGGTCTATCAATATGGCGCGCTGGGTCGCACCGGCGCGGTGGGCATACGCGCGAAATACTAGGCACAAGCGATGATCATCAGAACCGCCATTTTCAGCCTGATTGCAACAGCATTTTCTGCTGCGGCAATAGCTGATGATGGCGGCACTGTTCGGCCACAACATATTGTCTCGCTTAGCCCATGCCTTGATGTGACATTAATTGAACTGGTGTCCGAAGACCGCATTGCAGCGTTAAGCCATTATGCGCGCAATTCCTATAGTTCGAATGTCGATGCAGCCATTGCCGCCCGATTGCCGATCACTTATGAAACCGCCGAAGAAATCATGGCGCTGGCCCCGGACCTGGTATTGACCAGCCGACATTCAGCACTGGCCACCCGCAATGCGCTGGATCAGTTGCACATTCACACCGAATTATTCGACGTGCCTGATTCCATCGATGGATCAATTGCCGATATTCGCCGCATGGGTGAACTGGTCGGTGAAAGCGCCCGTGCTGATGCACTGATCGAAAAAATACATCAGGCGCTGGATGATCTGACACCACAATCAGATAAACGCGTGCTGGCGTTGATCTTCCAGCCTAATGGATTTTCACCGGGCATGGGTACGATGCCCCACGACCTGCTGACACGGGCCGGATTTGAAAATGCCACGGCCCGGCTGGGACTGAAACGCTGGGGAAACATGGCGCTGGAATGGGTGATTGCCGATCCACCGCAGGTTTTATTATCGGGTGCCCATGATGGCGGCGTATCCTTTGCCCAGAAACTGCTAACGCACCCCGCCCTGCGCGCATTAGAACCCCAGATGATGCGCGCACACTATGAACAGAAACTGCTGAATTGCGGCGGACCGGTACTGATTACCGCTGCCCACGCATTGAAACTGGCCCATGATCATGCACTGGCAGACCTAAAATGAACAAACTGCCCTGGCGTTTGATTTTTGGACTTGGGCTGGGTGTGCTGGTGTTGGGCATTGCCTCGCTCAGTGTCGGCAAGGTCAATATTCCACTTAGTGTCTGGCTTGATCCGGGACACGATCCGCGCTGGCTGATCATCATGGAACTGCGTATCCCGCGCGCGATACTGGGCATGGCTGTAGGTGCAGCCCTGGGTCTGTCGGGCGCTGCCATGCAGGGGTACACCCGCAATCCGCTGGCTGATCCCGGCGTGCTGGGCGTGTCATCCATGGCCGCACTGGGCGCAGTCGCAGCCTTATATTCGGGCATTGGTTATGATCTGCCCTTTATGGTGCCAGCACTGGCAATCGCGGGCGCAGGCATCGGGATGTCGGTTCTGCTTTTATTGTCGGGTGCATCCGAAAGCGTGTTGACCTTTTTGCTGGCGGGCGTGATCTTGAACATCATGGGGGGTGCTGCCGTAGCACTGGCCTTGTCACTGGCACCAAGCCCATGGGCCGCACAGGAAATCATCAACTGGCTGATGGGCGCGTTGGTGGACCGCAGCCGAAATGATGTGGGTCTGGCCATTCCCCTGATTACAATTGGTGCGATGGTATTGCTGGGACTGGGGCGTGCCATGGATGCCCTGACCCTGGGCGAGGAAGGTGCACGTGGGCTGGGCGTGAATTTGGTCCGCACACGCCTGTTGCTGGTCTTGGGCGTTGGACTTTGCACCGGGGCTAGTGTCGCGGTGACCGGCGTGATCGGCTTTGTGGGGCTGGTGGTTCCGCATCTGTTGCGTCCGCTGGTCGGCAATCGGCCCGGCGCGCTATTGCTGCCAAGCATGGTGGCCGGCAGCGCATTGGTACTGGCGGCGGATATTCTGGTACGTGTGGCACCCACAACTGTCGAGCTAAAACTGGGTGTTGCCATGTCGGCGATTGGCGGGCCGTTTTTTCTGGCGCTGTTATTGCGCCTGCGCCGACGGATGGCCTGATCATGACCAATACAATCCACGCGCAAAACCTGTCGAAATCACTGGATGGCCATCAAATTCTGAGTGATCTGAATGTGACCTTATTTCCCGGACAGGTCACGGCGATTCTTGGCCCTAATGGCGCAGGCAAATCAACATTGCTGCGCTGTCTGGGTGGGCTGATTGCACCCGATCAGGGACAAGTATTTCTGGGCGACGATGACTGCACCAAGATGGACCCGCCCCAGCGCGCACGCACAATCGGTTTTCTGCCCCAAACACCGGATATCGCCTGGGCGGTTGATGTGACCACGCTGGTTGGGCTGGGGCGCATCCCCTATCTGGGGGCGTTTGGCGCATCCGATATAGATCATCTGGCCACACATAATGCCATTGAGCGATGCGGATTGCGCGACATGGCAACACGCGATGTCACCACCTTGTCCGGGGGCGAACGGGCGCGGGTTTTGATCGCACGGGTTTTAGCCGGGCAGCCCCAATGGATGCTGGTGGACGAACCCATGGGCGGTCTTGATCCGGGCCACAGACTGGATGTGATCGATCTGTTTTGCGATTTTGCCAGGGCGGGCGGTGGTGTGATCATCACGCTTCATGATCTGGACAGCGCGCTGCGCATGGCCGACCGCATCATTGTTCTGAGTGCGGGCGAGATCATTGCCGATGATAAACCGTTGGGCGCACTGACACCAAGTGTCTTGTCGCATGCCTATGGCATCAGCGCGCAGGTGATCGCGGGTCCATCCGGTCCCATCATCGATATCATGGGTCGTAGCTGATGGCTGCCCTGATGATACAGGGCTGTGGTTCGGATGTCGGCAAATCAACGCTGGTGGCAGGCCTGTGCCGGCTGTTTGCCAATCGCGGCCTGAAAGTATTGCCGTTCAAACCACAGAACATGTCGAACAATGCTGCCGTTACAGATGATGGCGGGGAAATCGGCCGCGCGCAGGCATTGCAGGCCATTGCTGCACGTGCGCGCGCAAGCGTGGATATGAACCCGGTCCTGCTGAAACCTGAAAGCGACCGGACGGCGCAGGTTATCGTTCAGGGCAAGGTCGCAGGTAGACTGGGGGCAGGTGATTATCATCAGTCCAAGCCCGATCTGATGCCAAAGGTGCTGGAAAGCTTTAACCGGCTTAGATCATCCTGCGATCTGGTTCTGGTCGAAGGTGCAGGCAGTCCGGCGGAAATCAATCTGCGTAATCGTGACATTGCCAATATGGGATTTGCCCGCGCCGCACAGGTGCCGGTGGTATTGGTCGGCGATATTGATCGCGGTCATGTGATCGCCGCACTGGCGGGTGCCAAAATGGTGCTGGACCCTGATGACGCGGCCATGATCCGTGGATTTATCATCAACAAGTTTCGCGGTGATCCGAAATTATTTGACAATGGCCGCAGCGAGATTGCGCGCCTGACCGGCTGGGCGGATCTGGGTCTGGTACACTGGTCGACTGCCATGCGTGATCTGCCAGCGGAAGATGCTGTGGTATTGCAACGCCCGATGCCGTCGGCCACCAATCGCCTGCGCGTGGTGGTTCCGATGTTATCGCGCATCGCCAATTTCGATGATGTTGATCCGCTATCTGCTGAACCGCAGATCGACCTTTCATTTCTGGCACCGGGTCAGGCATTGCCGGGTGATACTGATCTGGTGATACTGCCCGGTACCAAAGCAACCCGCGCCGATCTGGCTTTTCTGCACGCCCAGGGCTGGGACGTGGATATTGCCGCCCATGTGCGCCGTGGGGGCCGGGTGCTGGGCCTGTGCGGCGGCTATCAAATGCTGGGACGCTGGATTGAAGATGCCGAAGGGATGGAGGGACCAACCGGCCGCGATCCGGGCCTGGGTCTTTTGGATGTCACAACCCGGCTGGTGGCGGATAAGACCGTACGCCCCGTAAACGGCACACTGTCAGGATTATGGACCCGCGATGGATCACGCCCCGCATTCGACGGCTATGAAATTCATCTGGGTCTCACCACCGGGCCGGATTGCAAACGGCCATTGCTGCATCTGGAAAATGGCAGCGATGACGGTGCCATATCAGCGGACGGCCGCATTGCTGGAACCTATGTCCACGGTCTGTTTGGCAAGGCACCGGTACGGCAGGCATTGCTTTCACCCTATGGATTGTTATCAGACGGCATCAATCAGGATGCGCGTGTTGACCGCGCGCTTGATCAATTGGCAGTAGAACTTGAGTCCGCCCTTGATATTTCAGCGCTGGCAAAGCTTGCCGATATCACGGGAATGTGATTGCCTCACCACACGGACGATTGGCAGCAGATCAAGAAGGTGATGTGACATGACCCATGACTGTGTGATCCGTGGCGGTTCGATTGCCGATGGCAATGGCGGCAGCCTGTTTGAAGGTGATATTGCCATTACCGATGGCGTCATCACAGGGATCGGGTCGATCAGCGGCAAAGGCCAAGAGGAAATCGATGCCCGCGGACGACTGGTAACGCCAGGATTTGTGGATGTTCACACCCATTATGATGGACAGGCAACCTGGGCCAGTCAGATGCAGCCGTCATCCTGGCATGGCTGCACAACCCTGATCATGGGCAATTGCGGGGTAGGCTTCGCCCCTTGCAGGCCCGACGACCGTCACCGGCTGATCCGGCTGATGGAAGGGGTTGAGGATATCCCCTTCCCGGTACTGGATCAGGGACTGCCTTGGAACTGGGAAAGCTATGGTGATTATCTGGATGCTCTGGCGCAGCGCCAGTTTGATGTGGATATCGGCAGCCAGCTTCCCCATGCAGCCCTGCGAGTGTTTGTCATGGGTGAACGCGGTGCCAACCGCGAGGCGGCAACCCCGGACGATATCGCCGCCATGGCGCGGTTGGCCGGGCGGGCCATTGCCAATGGCGCGCTGGGGTTTTCAACATCACGCACGCTCAACCACCGGACGGCAGACGGCCAGCCAACACCAACACTGACAGCGGGCGAAGATGAACTGATGGCGATTGCCTGCGCGCTGGGCGAACACAAGGCTGGTGTCTTGCAGTTCGTCTCGGATTTCGCCGATCCAAAAGCAGAATTCGACCTGTTGCGACGGCTGGTGCGCAAGTCCGGGCGGCCTTTATCGTTTTCACTGATCCAGTCGCCACTGGCACCTGATCTCTGGCGCGGGCTTCTGGACGATGTACACACAGCACAGGCCGAAGGACTGGATATCAAGGCACAGGTTGCCGCGCGGCCGGTTGGTGTGTTGCTGGGATTTGAACTGACGTTAAATCCATTCAGCCGCAATCCGCATTATCAGGCAATCGCAACCTTGCCGATTGATGAACGTGTGCGACGCTTGTCTGATGCAAGCCTGCGTGCGCAATTGCTGGCAGAACCCGAACAGCTGGCCGGTTGGCCGGGTGCCGGACTGATCCGCAATTTTGACAATATGTATGAAATGGGCGCCGACTTTGATTATGAACCGGAGGAAAGCCAGACCCTGATGCGAAGGGCAGCAGCCATGGGCATCACACCACAGACACTGGCGCTGGACATAATGTTGGCCGGGGGCGGTCGCGGCATGATTTACGTGCCATTTTTAAACTATGCTGACGGATCACTTGATCCGGTACATGCGATGATGGCTGACCCCCATTCCATTCCCGGCCTGTCTGACGGCGGTGCCCATGTGGGGATGATCTGTGATGGCAGCTTCCCCACATATAATCTGACGCACTGGACCCGCGATCGCACGCGGGGGACAAAATTTTCAATCCCTGAAATCATCAAACTTCAGTGTCGCGACAGCGCACGGGCTTTGGGCCTGTCTGATCGCGGCGTGATCGCTATCGGTCAGCGCGCCGATATAAATGTCATCGACTATGATCATCTGCGTCTGCATGCACCCGAAGTGCGCTTTGACCTGCCCGCCGGTGGCAGGCGGCTGGTACAGCGTGCCGATGGTTATGATGTGACCATGGTCGCAGGCCAGATCACCTATCGCCAGGGACAGGCCACCGGTGCGCTGCCGGGACGTCTGGTGCGCGGGAGTGGCTATCGCTCAGGGTCGTCAGTCTGATCATTCGCAGGGCCGGGGGGGCCGGGGGGGGGGGAGCAGGAGATGACAAAATTCAAAGCAGGTCTGATGTTTCTTTTGATTGCAGCACCAGCATCCGCTGCGGTGGTGGAATCAACGCCGAACGGCTTTGCAATTGAACAGACGGTCTCGATCGCCGCACCGGTGGAAAAAGTTTATGCCACGCTGATCCAGCCTGCATTGTGGTGGAACCCGCAGCATACATTTTCCGGCAGCGCCAAAAATCTGACCCTTGATACCCGGGCCGGGGGCTGCTTTTGCGAGACATGGTCCGGCGGGGCGGTTGAACATTCCCGCGTGGTCTATCTGGTTCCAAATGCGACGCTGCGCCTGCGCGGGGTGCTGGGCCCATTTCAGGGACAAGGCGTTGATGGTGCCCTGACCTTCAGCCTTACGTCAGATCAGGGTGGGACCAAACTGGTTCTTCAGAATATTCTGGGCGGTTTCATGAAAGGCGGCTTTGGTCCATGGCCCGAGCGTGCGGATGCAATGCTGGCCGACCAGCTTGGGCGGCTGACCCATTATGTGGAAACCGGCGCGCCATAAGAAATCGGATCGTTTCTGTCTATGGGGCCGATGTTGCTTTGGCAACGGGTTTGGTAAATTTCATATTCGCATCTTTGACCGATCCAAAGCGCAGGGCGAACAGATCGAACAGATAGTTCTGATAAAGCTTCCACGGATGGCCGGTGCCCTGTTTGGGCATTTCGGCCAGCGCGCGGGTGATATAGCCCGATGAAAATGACAGCCAGGGTTCTTCGCCGCAATTGGGATCATTCTGTACGGGCATACACTGGCGATAGCCATGTGCATCCATGTGATTGATCAGGCGGCAGACATATTCCGCCGTCAGATCGGCCTTGAGTGTCCATGATGCATTCGTATACCCGAAAGTCGATGCCAGATTGGGCACGCCGGAATACATCATCCCCTTGTAACCCCAGGTTTTCGGGAAATCGACTTTCGCGCCGTCAACAAATACCTGCAGGCCCGCCATGAACAAAAGCTTGAGGCCGGTGGCGGATACCACAACATCCGCCGCCAGAACCTCGCCGGAATTCAGCCTGATACCTTCCGGGGTGAAGGTACTTATCGTATCCGTCACAACCGATGCACGGCCCGACTTGATCGCATCGAACATATCCGCATCCGGCACAAGGCACAGGCGCTGGTCCCAGGGATTATAGCTGGGCGTGAAATGTTTCTTCACGTCATAATCAGGGCCAAGGTGCTCACGCACCATATTGATCAGCCATTTTTTTACAGCCCGCGGCTTTGTTCGGGCGCGGTTATAAAAGAACATGCCGAAAAACACGTTGCGCCAGCGCACCAGCGCATAGGCCAGTCTGGATGGCAGTGTATTGCGCAGCCAGTCGGCAAAGGCATCACGCGCCGGACGCGACACCACATAGGTGGGTGACCGCTGCAACATCGAGACATGGGCAGCGGTTTTAGCCATTTCCGGAACAAGGGTCACAGCGGTGGCCCCCGATCCGATCACGACGACTTTTTTGCCTGTATAGTCGAAATCTTCCGGCCAGTTCTGGGGATGAATGACCTTGCCCTGATAGGCGGCGATACCGGGAAATTCCGGCATATAGCCGCCCGCATAATCATAATAACCCGAGCACATGGAAATGAAGCTGCAGGAATATTGCACGCTCTGTGTCTGACCATCGGCACCGGGACGCTCGAACGTCATGATCCAGCGCGCATCTGCGGAATTCCATTCCGCCCTGATGGCTTTATGGTTGAAACGGATATGGGGTTCGATGGCGTTCTCCCGCGCGGTTTCACGCACATAATTCAGGATCGACGGACCATCGGCAATCGCCTTGGCCTCAAGCCAGGGTTTGAAGGAATAACCCAGCGTGAACATGTCGGAATCCGACCGGATGCCCGGATAGCGAAACAGGTCCCAGGTGCCGCCAATGGCCCCGCGCGCTTCCAAAATCGCATAGGTCTTGGCCGGACAGTCCCGTTGCAGGTGATAGGCTGCCCCAATGCCGGACAGACCCGCACCCACGATCAAAACATCAAAATGTTCCATGCCCCTGCCCCGAGATTTTGGTTATCACCGATAATAAGTCGGCAATGTTGCAAAATTCGGCACGGAAGGCAAATCGGCATAGCAAATGCCAATGGCTAGAACGACAGCATCAGCGCCTGTTCCGGGCGGGTCCGGCCCGACAGCGTCTGCAGATAGGCTGACCTGACCGCCTCGGCGCCCTTGCCATGGCTGATGGTCATCAGGGGGGCGATGGCATGAGCAATGCGGGCTGAAGCCTGACCCGCGCGCCGCAATGCTTCACCCGGTCCCCAGTCGGCGTCACGTTTGGCAAATTGGGATGGGGCAAAAAACATCTGCGGTCTGGCACCGGGCAGATTATCAACCGACCCCGTCCCCAATCCGCCCGGGGCAGACCAGTGCGTGGCCCCGACCCCGCAGGATAATTTTACGCCGTCACCCAGATGATGATGAAGGCGGGAAATCAGTGTCCGGTTACCCGCCATATCTACCAGTGCTGATGGCATGATTTCTGTTTTCACTTCCAGATCGTCATAGGTGACCACCGCATCATAGCATCCAAGCTTTTCAACAAAGGCCCGATTGCCCGGTGACGTCAGACCGATCACGCGTGGCCGTCGCCCGTCATGATGAAACAGCAGATGCGCCAGACCAAAAGCTGTCTTGGAGCTGGCACTGGCAATCACCACCTGATCTGCCCCGAACCAGTCATTATCCATAAGATAGTCGTAGATGACGAAAGAGGTTGAAAACAGCGGGAAATAGATTGCGCGCGCATCATCCATTGCCGCCAGTGCCGGTGGATCATTGGCCGTATTGGCATAGCGGTTATAGACCGCAGCCAGCCCGGCACGATTGGCGGCCACATCTTCAAAACCCGCGCTGCGGATTTTTCCCGGCTGCATCACCACATGGCTTGCCATTGGGAAATAGCCATAAAACCGCTCGCCGGTATTAATACCCGCACACCGGCTTTCAATCACCACGCCAAAACCCCAGACCGGAATTTTGCCATAATCCCCATCGGCTGGAAAAAATTTCCAGTACCCCAGCATGTCGCCCACCACACCATAGGTAATGTTGTTGGCGGTCAGCGCGAACTTATCAACCGCGAACAATACCTGACCATCAGCCAGCGCCGGCGCGGCATGACTTGCCACCCGCACATCATCAAGCCGGTTGCGGCGAACCTGAAGTTCAACGATCTGGGTCATTTGTAATCCTTTGGTCTAGCCACCGCTTAGCGCCTGAATGATATGCACCGGTTCATCGGCGGCCAGGCCGTGATTTATTTCGAACATCTGGCCGCCGTCCTGAAAAATACGGATATGGCGGCGGATGCGATCCTGTTCATCAATCATGCGAAAGCGCAGGCCGGGATACTGCTGGTCCAGTGCGTCGAGCAGACCGGCCAGTGTTTTGTGATCGCAGGCAATCTGAACCACTGACTGACCGGTATAGGATACAAGTGCAGACGGGATATGGACGATCGTCGTCATATTTCAGCGGTCTCCACCGCATAAATTTCCGGCAGGTGGCGGGCCATATTGCTCCATTTTTCGCCTTCGTTCCGGCTGAACCAGATCTCGCCGCTGGTGGTGCCGAAATAAAGGCCAAGGGGATCGCGCAGGTCGCAGGCTAATGCCTGTCGTTTGATCGTCCACCACGCATTGTCCTGGGGCAGGCCGGTGGACTGGCGTATCCATGTGCCACCGCCATTATGGCTGACATAAAGTGCAGGCTTGCCCCCCGGACAGGTGCGCGGCCAGACATCGGTGCCATCCATGGGCATGACCCAGACGGTTTTATCATCACGCGGATGGACCTGAACCGGAAAGCCTATGTCGCCAATGCGCTTTGGCATCTTCCTGCCGATCCGCACCCATTGATCGGCTGGCCGGTCGATCCGGTAAATCCCGAAATGATTCTGCTGATAGAGGCGATCCGGGTTCGACGGACAGAACTGGACATGATGGGGGTCATGGAACGTGGGGTTGGTGGCATCAAGGCCGGGCATGATCTCCATCCCGGCAATCAGCGGTTTCCAGCTTTTGCCCCGGTCACGGGATTCATGAACCCCGCCTGATGACATGGCGAAATAAAGATGCGCACTGTCACGCGGATCAATCAGAATCGAATGCAGCTTCGGCCCATCCGGGGTGCCTTCCTGCTCGCCACCCATCAGGGTCCGGTAATGCGCGTCATCATTGAGACCGGTAACAGACTCGAAGCTGTTGCCACCGTCATCCGACCTGAACAGGCCCTGGGGGGAAGTACCGGCATACCAGACCCCCGGCTCGTCCGCATTGGATGGGGTAAGCCAGAAGGTGTGATCAACGCTACGTCCCACCTCGCCCTCTTTGGCCCTGGCAAATGCAGGCGGCCTTACCGCTTCCTGCCAGGTGCGACCAAGGTTGGTGGACTTGAAAATGGTCGGCCCCAGATGCCCGGTTTTGACTGCCGCCAGCAAGGTTTTGTCATCGCGCGGATCCAGCACCATGTGATTGACAATATGGCCCAGAAAATGCGGCCCATCGGTGGTCCAGCGGCGGCGGGTGGTATCACTTTTGAAAATCCACGCGCCCTTGCGGGTTGAAACCAGAACCAACTGCGATGCAGTGGTGTTTTTGATCGGTTTGCCCATCCCCAAGTCCCCCAATTTCAGATGGTCCAGATTAGATTATATTTCATTTGGACGCCGGTTGGAAACCATTTGCCGGTCGTGGCATTCCGTTTCTGCACCGGATCGGTTGCATTGATTCAAATTCAGGCAATAATGTCTTCCGGTATCAGAACCTTTTGTGTGATCCTGCGCCAGGGTGCAAGCCGGACGTCTGTTCAATGTTGCGTTTGCCTATTGGCCCGACTGCGCGCAATCAAAATCGCCGTGCGGTCAGCAACTTTTAACTTGCGATCCGAAATGAAAAAAATTGCCGATCTGCTGATTATAAACACCCGCGCAACCTGGATGGCGATTGTGATCGGTTCGGTTCTGGCTGGCTATGCGGCTCTGCTGTTTGAACGCCAGACCCAGATGGATGGCCGTGCGTCAGTGCTTCAGGCAGAAGCAATGGGGGCTGCCAGCGAGGTTGCGTCCTTGTCCCTGCGCGGGAATGTCATGGGTGTTGTGTCCCTGCTCGGGCGTCTTGACCCAAAGGTCAAATCTGATGTGCTCAGGCAATCACCACCGAACAATCCGGAAATATTTGGTGTCTTTTCAGTGATCGGCAAAATGTTTGACGCTGATGCGGTTTTTGTCGCTGACCCGGATGGCGTGCTGATCACTACCTGGCAAAGCTATGGTGGCATATCAACAGGTGATCAGATCGCCTATCGGCTTTACTTTCAGCGAGCCATCAAGGGCGAGAGTAACATTTATCCCGCGATCAGCGCAGGCGGACAGCGCGGTCTTTTTTACGCTGCACCAATTCACCGGACAGATTCAGCCGAAAGCGACATTATCGGTGTAATCGTTGTTCGTGTCGGTCTGTCGAAAATTGACAAGACGCTGAAAAATCATGCCGATCTGGCAGCACTTGTATCACCGATGGGCATCGTTTTTGCAGCGACCCAGTCCGACTGGATTGGAAAGCTTTCGCAGCCAATGACTGCCGAGCAGAAACGCTTAATTACCGATCAGCGTCAATTCGGGCGCGTGATCGACGAAAACAATTCCCTGCAACTTTCCAGCGCCAGCCGATCACCGGCCATGACTCTGCAGGGGCGGGAATATCTGACTGCCCGCATGCCACTATCCCTTAATGATCCGCAAGGAGACTGGCAACTTGTGCTCCTCGAAGATATCGAACACGCCACAAGCCAGCTCCGACAGATCATCATCGCCGCAACTACCGGCAGCTTGACCCTGATCGCGCTGGGTCTTGGATTCAATCTGGTGCAAAAGGCACAGGCAAAAACTCTTGCCGATATCCAGCTCAGGCAATTTGCACAAACCCAGGCACTGGTTTCCGAACGCAAGACCCAGATAACCGAAGTAGCACTGGAACTTTCAAAAGCCACTGACCAACGGTCATTGGGGCGGATGTTTCTGTTTGAATGCTATCGCCTGATTGAGGCGACCCATGGTGTAATTTATGTTCTTGATCCTGCGGATAGCCGTCAGTTGTTACTGATTGCAGGTTTTGCTGGCGGCGCGGAATCGCCATCCGTTATCAATCTAGGCGAAGGACTGCTGGGTCAATGTGCTATCGATCAGAATCTGACGGTTTTTGACGTGACCGATGAGCCGGTCGGGCCAACTGGGCGACCTGCTATCGACTGGCGGATTACATCGGGCCTGGGCGATTCCAGACCGCGAGCGGTGATGATAGCGCCCATTATGGCCAATGATACATTTATCGGCGTGGTCGAAATATCGTCGCTTAGTCAGCTGAACGAAGATCAGGTGGTGCTGTTTCAGGAACTGTTACAGTTCCTGGCCACCGGCTTGCTGCTGAAAAGCACTTGACGCGCCGGTCCGAAACCTTGCGCTTCAGAATCTGTATCGTTGGATCGGGATGGTCCGTCCGTTCGGCAGGGTGAATGTGCCAGCAAGCGTTGAAGTGAAATTGAACGCAATGTTGCCTGCACTGGCGATACAGATTGACGTATTGGCGCCTGAACAGATGTTGAGCGTACCTGTATATGTGCTGGATGAACTCATCGTGCCCTGGCTCTGATACCAGATCACCGAGCCGGTGGCACTATACCCAAGGATCGACGCAAACAGGCTATTTCCCTGAATTTCCAGAAACAGGGCACGACCAGGCTCTGCGGCATTCCACCACCAGCCGGTTTCCGGATAGCCTGTAACCTGACCCGCCGCCGCACCGCCGGTTCCGAAATCCCATCGTTGTACGCTCTGGCTGCCTGCAGGCAGACTGAGTGTGGCCGACGTCGCCGCTGGATTTAGAAATCCTGCAACGCCAAGTGCAATGCCAGCACGGGCGGGCTGATAGGCATCGGCCAGTGACTGGCCGTTCGCGAACTGAATCAACGGGCCGGCATACCCCGAATTTCCCAACGCCGATTCCAACGCAATTGACCAGGCGGGCGTAAGATCGCTGCCAAATCCCAGATTTCCGAAGAACAGCTTGTTACCCGATTGTTCAACCAGAAAATATTGTCCGGCAATGTTGGGATTGATCCATATACCATTGGCAACCGGTGCCGGGATTGGATTTGCGGCAATATATATCTGCGATACGCCGTTTGTGCCCGTGCCGTCGAGATTGGTTGCAATACTTGCAAATGCAATCGTGCGTCCATCAGCAGAAATATTCGGCGCATCACTGCCATCATTGGCTGGCCGCCCATTCACATCGGTCGTGACCAGCGCCGAGATTCCCCGGAAAATGTCGCGCACATAAATCTGGGGCGAAGTCGACGCAATACCCTTGACGATATTTGCACCCGAACTTTTAAAGACGACGAAGCGTCCATCACCGGAAATCGCCGGACCGGTTCCGCCCTCAGAGCTGCCCGTGGTCGACTGGCTAACAAGCAGATTGCTGCCTGTCGACAGGACACGAACATAGATCTGCCCCGATCCTGATCCCTGATCTGCGCCCGCCACCAGATTGGTGGCGTTGCTTTCAAACACAGCATAAGCGCCATCAGCCGACAGATGACCGTTTGCACTTGTACCATTTCCTGAAATGCCACTTGGCCCGGCACTGATTAAATTTAGCGCACCTGTGATACGATCTTTCAGGTACAGCTGCTGCTGACTTGATTGGCTACCAAAGTTGGTCGCTTGGCTGGCAAACAGCAAATAGCGGCCATCATCTGAAATTGCTGGATTGGTGCTTGGGGCATTGCCAGCGCTTCCAGAGGTATCACTACTACATAACGAGATCACACCGGTGGATGTATTTTTCACATAGATCTGACTGATTCCGGCCGCGACGCCGCTAACCAGCGCCGACGAACTGGTGAAAGCGATCAGGCTGCCATCAGCCGACATAGCCGGGGCATCCGAAGAACCAGTTACTGTCAGACCATTCAGCAGTAATGGACGCGGCGATCTTGGGCTTAGTCCATCAACTGGGCTGTTGGCTGATGTTACAAAGACCTGCCGGACGCCTGGGTCCGGATAGAGCGGGTAAATGTTCCGACCATCGCTTGCAAATGACAGTGTTGAACCATCAGCCGACAGGGCTGATGAAAAGCTTTCGCCTCCTGTCGGTATTGTGCCACCCAGATCGCCCATGAAACTCGACTGCGAGATATAATCGACTTTGCCCAGCGGAACTGCATAACGAACAATCTGCCGAAAGGCTGTAGGATAAAGAATTCCAAGGTTGCTGGCGGTGCTCTGGAAAGATATCACCTGACCATCGCGTGATATTGCCGGTGTTGTGCTTGCCGTCAGTCCGAAATTATTTGACTGGTCTATGCTGACGGCGGTCAGATCCGTTGTCTCGCCCGGCGCGTAAAGGGTCATCGGAATCTTGAGCGTACCTGCATTACCATTTGCGTCATTTCCAGTCAGGAAAATACTGGTTGCAACCACCAGTGACCGAGGCCCGGTCACCAGAAACGGGTTCAGGACCGATGCAGCCTGTGCAGACGCCTTTGCTGTCGTAGTGCGCGCACCAGGGCGGATGGTAACCGGTGCGGTTATATTGAACTTTCGGGCCGCAGTATCGAAAGTGACATTGACCGTCTGGTTGCCTGCAATGGCATTGCTGACCGGCACCTGAATATTTAAAAGCCCGCTCGAGCCGGTTGCGGCATTTGTCAGCCCTAATGCGCTCAGCGTGAACGTCAACGGACCACTTGTGTTTGTAAAAACGGTAGACGGCAATTGAGACACAGCCGTCCCGACGCTTCCCGGTCCTGACACCGGCGTCACGGTGAAATTGATCGGCGTTACATCTGAAGTCTTGCCCAAAAACGGCGGCGGCGGCGTGGTGTCAGTGGTCGTGCTGTTGGATCCATTGCCGGAAGTGACAGCATTGGACGCCACAGAGGCGCTGCCTGTTCCAATGGCGTTTGTTGCCGTTACGGTAAAAGTATAGGACGTGCCCTTTGTAAGGCCCGTGACGGTGATGGCGCAGGCCGATGCACCAGAGCAGGTTCCGGTCGCACCACCCGGTGACGCCGTTGCGGTATAACCGGTAATCGTTGAATTTCCATCAAATGCCGGGGCCGTGAACGTCACTGTTGCCTGTCCGTTGCCCGCTGTGGCTGATGGCGACGTCGGCGCCCCCGGCGCACCTGGGGTCACACCATATTTGATCAGGAACGCGTCCGTTGATCCGATCCTGGTAATACTGGGCGTGGTCAGGTTTGCACCGGTCAGATATCCGGTAACATAGGCATTGGGCAAAGATGCCCCATCGATGGCGATACCAAGCAGGACACCCTGTGCGCCCGCACCGTTAAAGGCCTGCGCATAGGTTGGTGTCGCACCGCCTGTACCCGGCATCTTGATGACAAGGCCATCCTGATTGCCGACATTTGTCAGCGCCGGTGTTGTCAGGTTTGCGGTTGCAAACCAGCCGTCGATAAAAATGTTCGGGGTGGCCGCCGTATCAATTGCGATGCCGTTCACCTGGGCCGATGCACCGGCACCACCGAAATTCTGGGTCCAGGTCGGTGTCGCACCGCCGGTTCCCGGCATTTTCATCACCAGCGCATCCTGGGTACCAAATCGCGACAGGCTGGGCGTTGTCAGATTGGCGCCATTGAAATGACCGCCGAGGTAAATATTCGGCGTTCCGGCCGTATCAACGGTTATTCCATTGAATTGCGCTGTCGCGCCAGCGCCGCTGAAATTCTGGGTCCAGGTCGGTATTGCACCGCCGGTTCCCGGCATTTTAATTACCAGCGCATCCTGGGTGCCACCCAGCGTAAGGCTCGGTGTGGAAAGATTTGCACCGCTGAAATAACCACCCAGATAGACATTCGCAGGCGATGCGGTGTCGACAGCTACGCCATTAAACTGCGCGGTGGACCCGGCACCGCCGAAATTCTGCGACCATGTTGGCGTCGCACCACCTGTACCCGGCATTTTGATAACCAGCGCATCCTGCGTGCCGATCTTGGTCAGTGATGGCGTCGAAAGGTTGGCACCTGACAGGTATCCTGCAACATAGACATTAGGCGTTGCGACCCTGTCCGCGACAACACTTGTCAGTTGCACGGTTGCACCAGCGCCACCGAAATTCTGCGACCATGTAGTTGAACCGGCTGTTCCTGACATTTTTATCAGCAGGCCATCTGATGTTCCGATTTTTGTCAGGCCGGGCGTTGTAAGATCCGCGCCGGAAAAATACCCGGTGACATAAACATTCGGCGTGGCAGCATTGTCCACCGCGATGCCCTGCAAGGTGACAACTGCGGCACTGCCACCAAAATTCTGCGCCCATAAAACCGTCCCAGCGGAATTTATTTTTACAACAAACCCGTCCTGCGAGCCGATCTTGGTCAGAGTGGTGCCACCAAAAACCAGCGTTGCGCCATTGAATGTACCGGTCAGATAAATATTGCCGGATGAATCCGATGTGATGGCATTAGCGCGGGCATTATTGGCCGCTGTTCCATAATTTCGGGTGAATTGAACGCTGGCTGACTGGGCGAGTGCATCCGACGCACTTAAAATGCCCAAAAACATCACAGCAAAAAATAGCGTGGCAAATAAGATACGATTCAATGCCAGCGGGAACAAAGACCGCCCGATCGCGAATATCGGATTTCTGGCAAACCGCGCGCTGTTTTTTTCGATACCGGATGCAATGAAAAAGACATTCATTTGTTTGGATCATGCCTGTTGGCTTGGGGAATTGGCATTTTTCGCGCGCTTGCCAAATCCGGGCAACGCCACCCAACGCAACAGAACAACGAAAAATGTCGTTGATAAAACTATTCAGGTCAAGTGCGGCTGCACCCGCCTGACAACAGCACCCATCGCAATCACCTTTCAGC
>CAISDR010000217.1 GCA_903884125.1 uncultured bacterium | reverse complement strand
GCATTCTGGCTGACCGATTGCTTGGTCGTACGTGGACTGTGACCATTGGCGCATTGCTGATGACCGCGGGTCATTTTTTGATGGCATTTGAACTTAGCTTTCTGCCAGCGATTTGTTGTCTGCTTTTAGGTGTTGGCTGCTTTAAAGGCAATATTGCAACCCAGGTCGGGGAACTTTACGCGCTTGACGATCCGCGTCGCGCTGATGGCTTTCAAATTTATATGATCGCGATTCAACTTGCTGTGATCGTATCTCCATTCATCTGTGGGACATTAGGCGAAATCTATGGCTGGCATCTTGGCTTTGGCGCCGCAGGAATTGGCATGCTGGTCGGCCTTGTGATCTATTTGACAGGTCGCCCGCACTTCCCTGTTGAGACAATAATTCGTGCGGTCAATTTGCGCGAACCACCTGCCAGCCTGACAAAGGATGAACTGCGTGCTGTATTTGTCCTTGTGCTGCTTATTCCGGTACTGGCTGTGGCATTGATTGGTAACCAACAAATTTTCAATGCCTATCTGGTATGGGCTGAATCCAATTATCAGCTGGTATTCTTTGGGCAGACCATGCCTATCACCTGGCTGCTATCGTTTGATGCGCTGATTAGTACCGCAACGGTCATTGCGTCTGTTGCATTCTGGCGTTGGTGGGCCAGCCGGGGGACAGAGCCAACCGAAATAACCAAGTTGACAATAGGTGTTGCAATTGCGGCGACGGGCCCGCTTGTGCTGGCTCTTGCTGCATTGTCAGTGGAAACCACCGGGGAAAAGGCGGGACTTGGCTGGGCCCTCGGTTTTGAAATTCTTAATGATATCGGCTTTTCAAACGTCATCCCGGTGGGTCTGGCTCTTTATTCGCGGGCTTCGCCGAAAAAGCTGCGCGGTACGATGACCGGCATTTTTTACCTTCAGCTGTTTGGCAGCAATATGCTGGTTGGCTATCTGGGCGGTTTGTTGGAGCATATGTCCGGTTCATCGTTCTGGCTGATGCATGCAGGACTGGCAGCCGGTGCAACAATGGTTTTGCTGTTTATGCGGACAGCGGCTGGGCGCGTTCTGGCTCCGTCCGATTGATGGCTGGCCCTGGATTCCGATCAGACCGGGCGCTAACCCTGAATATCGGTATCATTGCTGGCGCTTGCCCATAGTGGCTCTGGTGCTGGACGGACATTTGAAATCACATACTGGCGAGACTCAGGAAAATGAACCATTAAAGACCGTTGCGCATGATCGGCGGTACGCGCCCACAGAACATATTCACGGCCGCTGGGCCAATCATCCCCCAATGATGCATTTCTAACTCGCGCGCGAAACTCTATATCACCTTGGGTTTTGCGCTCTGAAGCCAGATAAACGGTGGGCAGTCGCCTGATTTCAGCAGGTGACATCTGATGTTCCATCTGCTTAAAGCGTTCATCCAGATTTACCGCAGTGGTGGTCAGCGACTTTTGTTCTTCCTGCCAGGACTGAATTCTACCATCCAATTCGATTTCCGCAGCTTCAGCATATTTCAGTCGCATTTCCATTTCAGCTTCCAGCAATTTAACCCTGCGCCAGGATTCATGTAACGTTCGCGCGCCTGATACGATCATGGATAGTCCCATCAGGATTACGAATAGCTGAAATACAACATTAATGGCGCCTAACATCGAAGCCATCAAACGCCACCTTTTTCCTCGGCGCCTACAAAAACCGGCTGATAGCCAAGGGCAGTTGGATAGGCCGCGAAGAACGTTCGATGCGCGTCAACGTCGGCAATACTCCATAGTTTAACCTGAACCTCTTTGGCCCAGAACGGCAACATGTGACCGTTCAGATCCGCGTCGGGGGTATCCTTTACCAGTCGGTTATGAACATATCCGGTATAACATTTTGCAGCATTGCTCCACTCGCCCAATTCGGCAATCAAGCGCAGATTGTGACGAAACACTGCCTCACGCTTTCGCAAGGATTGAATGGCTAGGTCCAGCCGATTGATCTGGGCCTGCAAGGCCGCCGATGCTGTGCGCGTTTCTTCAGCAAGTCTTGCTCGTTCGCTGGCCCGCTGTTCGGCGGCACTGATTTTATCAGCCAATTCCCGCATGCTAGGTCTTGTGGCGGCTAGCCGCAAAAGCGACTGACCGGCAAAACGCAATCCT
>CAISDR010000216.1 GCA_903884125.1 uncultured bacterium | reverse complement strand
CTGGGGCGAAATTGAGGAGGTCGCTGAAGCGGCGATATTCCTGTCCAGTCCTTCAGCATCTTACATTACTGGCACGATCCTTGATTGCGACGGCGGATCGCAACTTGGTGATGCCAGCCGATCAAATTTGGAACGTGGACTGGCTTTCTGACAGGTAATGAAAATGTCCCCGACCAGCGTCAACCGCGCAAACCGGATGGTGCCGAAAATCAAATCACAGCGCGAATGACGGGCTGAATGAGGGCCGTGGCTAAGCCGTGACATCGGGCTCGGAAATTTATTTGTGGCCCGATCGAAACTGGAATTGTCACACAATTGCCAAGAGGAAACACCAGGTGAGACTTCTGCAAGAGGTGGTACGAAGCAAGCGTGATGGTCACTCCCTATCGGGAGATGATCTCAAAGCCTTAGTTCGGGGTCTGACGACCGGTACCTATTCAGATGCTCAGGTAGGTGCTATGGCCATGGCGATCTATCTGCAGGGCATGTCTGTCAGCGAAGTGTCGGAACTAACGTTAGCAATTGCCAACTCAGGATCGAAAAGTAACGATGTAGCTCTGATTGGGCATCCGTTCAGAAGTTCAAGCAGGCGTTCTACAAAGTCAGGCCACTGAATCATGTCATTTGCAACGTGGACACTAACGATAACGTTCAATTAGACCTTTTGCCAAATCGCGATCTGCTTCAACGCAGCGTCGATTATCCAGAAGCCAAAATCTGCGGCGCAGGCCGTGTTGTTCAACGTCGTGCCGGAATTCTTCGGGCCGAAGTGTGCCACATGCCGCCAGCAAATAGGCGCTCCTGCGCCGATTACCGCGCCATTACGAATATTGATTTTGGTCGATGACAAAGTAAAAATTCTGCTATTCCAGCGATTTACCGGCAGCTTCCACAAGCGCGCTTCGGAACTCGTGCATCGCATCGCGGGTCGGATCGTAAAAGAAGTAGCGATTTTTTCCAACGCGCTTTGCTTCATACATAGCTTGATCCGCATGTCGGATAAGTTGGTCCGTATCAGTGCCATCCTTTGGGAATATTGCAACACCTACACTTGCGGTCACCTGAATTATACGACCCGAAATTTCGGCGGATTCCCGGGCCGCTTTCAGCAACCGTGTGACCACCGGCTCATAACTCTCAGCCTTATTCTGACCCATAATAATTGCTACAAATTCATCACCGCCAATTCGTGCCAGAGTATCGCCGGACCGAAGCATTGCCTTCATGCGCTGGGCAGCGGAAATCAATACTTCATCGCCAATATGATGACCGAACGTATCATTGATATCCTTGAAGCCATCGAGATCCAGAAAGGCGACAGCCAACGGGCAATCGTTACGGCGGTTCTGCTCAATGGCCAGCGAAAGCCGATCAACAAGCAGTTTGCGATTTGGTAAATTGGTTAACGTGTCATAGTGTGCGACATGTTCCAGCTGCGCCTCATGCTGCTTTGCTGCTGTAATATCGGAAAAGACACCGATATAATTAATTAAGCGCCCGCGGTCATCAGTAACCGCGCTGATTCCAAGCATTTCTGCCATCATTTCGCCATTTTTGCGGTTGTTCCATACTTCTCCAGACCATCGTCCTGTCTCTTTTATGCTGGCCCACATATTTTCATAGAATTCTGGCGAATGCCGACCAGATTGCAGGAACCTTGGATTTTTTCCGATTGCATCTTCGCGACTGTAGCCGGTTATATCGGTGAATGCAGCATTGACGTCTACGATCGTTCCGTCTGGCGTAACAACAATGATTCCTTCATTGGCAAATCGGAATACGCTTTCGGCGCGCTTTGAAACAGCCTCTGCCAGATCCCTGTCAGTAATATCGATAAAGCTGGATCGTAGTAATTTTCGTTTGCCATCAGAAATGGAGTCGAGCCGCATCTCTGTAGTAACTGACTGACCGTCCGCAGCAACAATGAGTTGCCTTGTGATAATATGTTGACCAGCCATAGCGGCTGATGCAAGAGCATCAAACGCATCCTTTGCGCTTTGACCCTCGTGTTGTTTCAAACTTAAAAGAGCCTCTGGTGGTATTGCAAAAAGCGAATTGGAGCTGGTGCGAAATAGTTTTTCGGCTTGCGGACTAAAACAATTTAATAACTGATGACCGCTTCGACTCCGGCGTCGGGGCGCCTTGTGTCAGCTGCGCCATATAAAACGTTGTCTGGGCCAATCATGATCGACTGGGTGGAACCAATGATCTGCGATCTTGCGACCTTATGGCCCTTGGCTTTGAGGCCTGCGATCATATCTTCGGGGATCGATTCCTCAAGCAACATCGGATCATCAGGTCCCGCCTGGCTAAATCGTGGCCTTTCTATCGCTTCGGCGACATTCAGTTTGTAATCAACCAGATTCACCACAACCTGCACCATCGTCGACACGATCGTGCCACCGCCTGGAGTTCCTGTAGCCACCCATGGTTTGGAATCTTTAAACAGGATCAACGGGGAAATAGTGGATTGCGCGCGCTTGCCTGGCAATGGCTGGTTGGCCGGGTTTTTGACTGCATTGCCCCAACTGAATGTAGAGAGCGAATTGTTCATCAGAAAGCCTGTGCCCTTGGCCACCACATGGGCGCCAAATGAGGCGCTTAGCGTATAGGTGTTGGACACAACATTACCTTCACGATCAACAATGGAGAATTGCGTTGTATTGGGACTGTCATAGGAAGCAGGATCCAGCGCCGGAAGGGATGCCGCATCCAGGGAATGGTCCTGATCGATCAACTTTGCTCGCTCGGCAGCAAAGTCTTTGTTGGCATATCCGTGGGCGGGTGTATGCCATTGCGGCCCGCCGCCGGAAAATCTGCGATCGACAGTGCCGATCTTAAGCGCTTCGGCGATCAGATGCATGCTTTGCACTGAGCCTTGCGGGTAATCCGCCATTGGGAAACGTTCAAGAATGTTGATCACTTCGGCAACACTTGATGCAGCAGACGTGGGCGGCATATAGGCGATCTGAATTCCGCGATAGTCGGACCAGATGGGTTCGAGAATATGTGCACGATACCCAGACAGGTCTGCCATCGAGATGATTCCGCCCTGGGCTTTCAGCCCGGTGACGATCCGCTCGGCGACTGG
>CAISDR010000215.1 GCA_903884125.1 uncultured bacterium | reverse complement strand
ATGGCTGCGGAACATCTGCAGACTTTCCTTGTGATGCATGTTCTGGCGCATATCATGGGGTAGCATGTCGGGTGATTGCAGCCATTTGATCAGATCGATCACAGGTTTCTGATTGATCGCAATATTCCACTGGTAAAATGAAATGCCTTTCAGCGCTTCAAAAATACCACTTGCACCATTACCGCTGATCCCGAATGCCTTGATGAACAGGGCTGCTTCCGGCAGCGTCGGGTCCCATAATGCGGCCAGGAACCGTTCAGTCTGAACGCGCTTTTCTTCCTTTGGGATATCATGCAGGGCGCGTTCGATAATCGGCTGCACCTTGCCCGCGATAATCTCGCGGGTCTGGGAAATTTCGGCGTCAGATATGGTGAAGTAACGCTGATCGACGTCCGGAAAGACCTGCATGATCTGCGGTTTCAACAAAAACGGATCAAGCGAGGGGATAGTGTCGATCTGCGCCAGTACCTTGATATCGCGCTGAACACCCGGATCGGATGAATCCAGATCGATTCCCAGATGGCGCAGCATCAGTTCCTTGTAATTGCGCTGACGCAGGTAAATGCCATGCCCGCCCAGATCGATCTGCCCGGAGTCATAGGGGACGAATAATGCCGTCTCTATAGGTCGGCTGGAAGTGCCGGTGGCTGGTTCGCCTCCCTCCGCCGTCGGCGCAAGCGTGAAATTGGGATATTTGAAGACGATGATCTTGTTCAGGCTTTTGGTCGTGAACAATTGCGGAGATGCCACATCAGCCTGGGCCACCACATGAAAGCAGATGGACGAACAGCCATAAAGCACACGATCCAGCAATGCTGACCTTTTGGGTCGCTTTTTAGGCTTTTGAAAGCTGGGTAACTCCATCACATCAGGGCCTTGGAATGGGCGGCAGGTATTGCGGCATCGGCGGTCAGAGACTCATATTCTATACGGTGTTGGCAACGCTTGCAAAATCAGGCCAGGGGGTCAAGTCTTGGTCGTTGAGAATGGAATTTGGTGGAGGCATCATGGCAACGCCCAAAGGCGATCCCGAATTTATCCTGCGCGCACCAGTCATCGAGGATTCCGGGGACCTGTTTGAAATGTCCAATATGCCCCGCTACCGCTGGGGAACGTCGCGTCTGCCGTTTTATTCGCTGGCGGAATGTCGCGCCTATATGGAACGCATTGGTACACAGACGCGAGCCATTAGCGCCTATGTCGGCCCGCGGATGGTGGGCATGGCAACCCTGGGCCGGTATGAAGGCCGCAGGGCCCATGTGGGCGATCTGGGCATTGGTATTCATGATGAATTTCATGGCCGTGGCATCGGCACCGCCCTGATGGCGGCCATTATCGATCTGGCGGACAATTGGTGGAACGTGCCGCGCATTGAACTGATCGTTTATGCCGACAATGAAACGGCAATAAAACTTTATCAGCGTTTTGATTTTAAGATCGAAGGCACCCTGCGCGGCAGTTCCTTCCGCGACGGGGCCTATGCCGACAGCCACGTCATGGCACGGTGGCGCACATCGCCACCGACGCCATGAAGATGATTCAGGCGCCTTGCGCGCCGATAATGGCGACTGAACACACATTGGTATTGGGCGAGCCGCCCAGATTATGTGTCAGTCCGATTTTCGGTGCACCCAGCTGGCGTGCGCCCGCCCGGCCCTGTAATTGCAGATACATTTCATAAAGCATCCGCAAACCGGATGCGCCAATAGGATGACCGAAACATTTCAATCCGCCGTCAATCTGGCACGGCACTTTGCCATCGGCATCATAAAATCCGTCCATCACATCGCGGATCGCCCCACCTTCGGGAGAGATGAACAGATCTTCCATGGTCACCAGCTCGGTGATGGAAAAACAATCATGCACTTCGAACATCGACACATCCTGACGCGGATTGTCGATGCCTGCTTCGCGATAGGCTTTGCGGGCCGCAATCCGTGTAGTGTGGAAATACGATCCGTCCCATGAATTATGCGATGCTTCCAGACCGTTCGAGACCGACAGTTGCAACGCCTTGACGGTCACAATGTCCTTCTTGCCCATGGCCTTTGCAATTTCGGGTGTTGTGACGATGGCCGCTGCTGCCCCGTCCGACACACCGCAGCAGTCAAAAAGGCCCAAAGGTTCTGCAATCATCGGCGCATTCATAACCTGTTCTTCGGTAATGGGTTTTTGCAGATGGGCCTTGGCATTCTTGGCACCATTGGCGTGGCTCTTGATCGAGATATGCGCAATCGCACGTTTCAGATCTTCCTTGCTCGCCCCGTGCTTTGCCCGATAGGCCGAGGCAAGCTGCGCAAAATTGCCGGGCGCTGACCCGTTCGCGCCCCATTGCGGCATTAGGGTTCCCGGCGACCCGGTGGGCAGGCCGCCATAACCTGTATCCTTTAATTTCTCGACACCAACGGCCAGGGCAATATCACAGGCACCGGATGCGACCGCATAGACGGCGCCGCGAAATGCCTCTGACCCGCTGGCGCAGAAATTCTCAACCCGTGTCACCCCGATATTGGGCAGGCGCAGGGCAATCGACAATGGCGTTCCGCCCTTGCCCGTGCCCAGTTCATCAATATGGGTTGAAAACCACGCCGCATCCAGCTGGCTTGGTTCAATACCGGCATCCCCCATGGCTTCCAGATAGGCTTCGACCATCAACTCATCCGGCCCGGAATCCCAGCGTTCGCCGAATTTCGCACAGCCCATTCCCAGGATTGCTACCTTGTCCTTGATCCCGCTTGGCATCTTTCGCTCCTATTTCGTATTTATTTGGCTAAGACCGGAACGGCTTTCCAGAAATATTTCCGAAAGCCTCTGCGTTCATCAAAATCTTTGATCCGAAACACCATCCGCACATTCATGCCGCTATCAACCGTTCCGGCATCACAGTCAGTGAAATCAGCCAGGAAACGCCCGCCCCCATCAAAGGTGACCATGCCGTAATGTTGCGGCGGGTCCATGGAAAAGGTCAAGAAGTCCGCCGACCAGGACAGTATCCGGGCAGGCTGATCGGCAAAGGGATAGGGTTCCTGGGAATCGACTGCATTGCAATTGGGATTGACGCAGATGCGCGCCGCCGGGAACTGGGCGGTGCCACATTTGGTACATTTCCCGCCGATCAGGCCCAGGATCATTTCACGCTTGCGGTACAGCGTCGTCAGCGCGGTCTTATTATCCTTTTCCGCGCGCATTCCCTTTTCCCATTCCACAAGCCCACGAAATACAAGATATTTCATGTAATTGGTTTCAGCCCGACCGGCATTCAGGCAGGCAGCGACACCGCCCGCTGCTGCGCGTTTTGCCAGCGCTTCGGTTGCCTGAAAGATCAGGACATCACAGCCCTGACCAAAACCCACCACCATGATCCGCGAACCGGGTTTTGCATTTTCCAGGGAATGGGCCAGCAACAACAGCGCATGCGCCGAACCGGTATCGCCGCAAACGGCCTGAAGGTTATCGACGACTGCCTCCGGTGCGATACCAACCGCCTTGGCCAGTGACGCAGCCAGGCCCGAAAACACACATGGCATGATAAAATGAGCTATGTCCGATGCCTGTAATCCGGTTTTTGCCAACGCCGCCTTGACCGCGCGCGGGACGATTTTTGAATAGCCTTCATCGCGTATCCAGCGTTCTTCCCAATTATAGTCGAAGTCTTCACCCTCGCCCCGGAAGTGATCGACGAAATCAATGGTCAGGCTGACCGAGCCCAGATAATCGGCAACGACCTCATCGCGTCCGACCAGAAGGGCGGCAGCCCCATCGCCAAACTGCATTTCCTGCGGGCTGGCAGCCTTGGCCGCGCGATTGTCGCCAGCAGCAACAAGCGCCTTTTTCTGGTCACCGGATTTGACCGCCGACAAAGCCTGGATCAGGGCGGTCGTGCCTGCACGCAGGGACGATGTGATATCCGCACTGCCGATATTTTCAGCCAGGTTCAGCGCCGCCGATACCAGCCCCGAACATTGCCGGTCGGCAAAGGGCAGCGAGGTGGATGCCAGATAGATGCTGTCAATGCCCGAACGGTCGACACCTGTCAGACAGTCGCGGGCAGCTTCGACCGCCATGGTCACGGCATCCTCATCCCAGTTGGCCATGGACCTTTCGCCCCTGGCACCGGCACCGGCCCCCGGATTCATCCAGATATGAGCCGCGGCAATCGCTTTGCGCTGAAGGCGTAATCGGGGCACATAGCCACCAAAATGGGTAATCCCGACCATTTCTTTCCCCTGTACTTATCTGCTCTTGGCCTCCTGCCTAGCATGGGTCCGGATCACAGGCCAGCGGCACCTTGCCCCATGCCCGATCTGGACATAAGCTTGGCAACAATTCCCGTCATCGGCCAACAGGAGCCCTTCGTTGAAATTCATATTCCGCGCCTGCCTGTATTTTTTCATCGCTATGGCGGGCATGACCCGGATCGCCGGTGCGGCAGATGATCCGCGCACATTGTTGCTGCGCCAGCCCAGCATCAGCCGCACCCATCTCGCTTTCATTTATGCTGGCGACCTTTGGGTCAGTGACCGGGCGGGCCAAAATCCAAAGCGGCTGACCACCCATGGCACGGCGACGCAGCCGCGTATTTCGCCCGATGATCAATGGATTGCTTATTCCGCCATCTATGACGGCAATCTGGATGTTTATGTCATGCCGGTCTCGGGCGGGCAGCCGCGTCGGATGACCTATCACCCGGGTGGTGATCTGGCGAATGGCTGGAGCGCGGATGGCAAACGCATTCTGTTTGTCTCATCCCGCGAAGTGGCCAATAACCGCTCCAACCAGCTTTATGAAATT
>CAISDR010000214.1 GCA_903884125.1 uncultured bacterium | reverse complement strand
TGATGAATATGTCGGTTGCATCTTCATCCATGAAAAAGGGCGAGACGCTGCTGGATACGGCTCTGACCCTGAATGCCATGCACCCGGATATTCTGGTAGTCCGGCATGCCGATTCCGGGGCCGTCGATCTGTTAAGCCAGAAGGTTGATTGCGGTGTGATCAATGCCGGTGACGGCGCGCATGAACACCCCACTCAGGCCCTGCTCGACGCCGTTACCATCCGCCGCCGTCTGGGCCGGTTGCAGGGTCTAAAAGTCGCCATCTGTGGCGACATTACCCATAGCCGGGTTGCGCGTTCCAACATCTATCTTCTGAACGCCATGGGCGCGCAGGTTCGGGTCGTCGCACCGCCGACATTGCTGCCTGCCCATGTCGGCCAATTGGGCGTTCACGTCTTTCACGACATGCGCGAAGGGCTGGCCGATGTCGACATTGTCATGATGCTGCGGTTACAGACCGAACGCATGCAGGGTGCATTTGTCCCGTCGACTCGGGAGTATTTTCATTTCTTTGGTCTGGACTATCAGAAGCTGGCGGCGGCAAAACCGGGTGCCCTGATCATGCATCCGGGCCCCATGAACCGCGGCGTCGAAATCGATTCCTCGGTGGCTGATGACATAAACCGTTCGGTCATCCGCGAACAGGTGGAAATGGGTGTGGCCGTCCGTATGGCCGTGTTGGATCTGTTATCACGACACTTGCCAAATCAGGGGGCACACCAATGACCGGCGTGCCCATCGCCTATGTAAACGCACGTCTGATTGACCCGGCCAGCGGCTTGGATACCAGGGGATCATTACTGACCCTGGGTGGGCAGATCGCAGATTTAGGACCCACGCTGTTTGCCTCTGGCGTGCCATCTGGGGTACCGGTGGTCGATTGTGGTGGGCATGTCCTGGCGCCTGGCCTGATTGATATGCGAGTGTTTATTGGCGAGCCCGGCGCGCGCCACAAGGAAAGCCTGTCATCGGCCGCACGGGCCGCAGCGGCGGGCGGGGTCACAACCTTTGTGGCCATGCCCGATACTGAACCACCCATTGACGATATTTCAGTGCTGGAGTTTGTCGCCCGCCGTGCGCGTGAGACGACAAGCGTTCATATCCACCCCATGGCCGCTCTGACCAAGGGTCTCAAGGGCGAAGAAATGGCCGAAATCGGCCTTCTGAAAGATGCCGGTGCCATTGCATTTGGTGATGGGCGGCGCGGCGTTGCCAATTCGCGGGTCCTGCGCCGCGCCATGTCCTATGCATCCGCATTTGGCGTGCTGGTTGTACAACATGTCGAAGATCACGAAATGGCCAAAGACGGGGCCATGAATGAGGGGGAAATGGCCACCCGTCTGGGTCTGCCGGGTATCCCAAGCCTTGCCGAGACATTGATGCTGGCCCGTGATCTGTCCCTGGTCGAAGTGACCAAAGCGCGCTATCACGCCGCACAGATTTCCTGCGCGCAATCTGCTGATTTGATCAGACGGGCAAAGGCGAACGGGCTTGCGGTTTCCGCTGGTGTTTCGATAGCGCACCTGTCACTGAACGAGCTTGATATCGCGACCTATCGCACTTTCTTCAAAATGTCGCCGCCGCTGCGCACAGAGGATGACCGCCGAGCAATGGTCGCCGCACTGGAAGACGGCACGATCGACGTGATTGTGTCAAACCACGACCCGCAGGATGTGGAAAGCAAACGCCAACCTTTCGCCCAGGCTGCCTTTGGGGCCGTTGGACTTGAAACCATGCTGCCAGTGGCGATGGACCTTGTACATAACGGCTATCTGACGCTACCGTCGCTGCTGTCAAAGCTGACATGCAACCCCGCAAAGATTCTGAAACTCGATCGCGGTTGTCTTGCTGCCGGACTTGCCGCTGACCTGATCTTGTTTGATCCCGACCGGCCACATGTGATTGATGCGGAAAAGCTTTTGTCAAAATCGAAGAATTCGGCCTTTGATGGTCGCAAGGTTCAGGGCAAAATTCTGCGGACCATCATTGATGGCCGCGAAGTATATAACGCGGGGTGATTGAAATGGATTTCAGCGCACTGATCCCTGCCCCAATAATGCCGAGTGCACTAGCCCTGGCAATTGGTTATTTTCTGGGCTCAATCCCGTTCGGTTTGATCTTTACCGCCCGCGCGGGGCTTGGTGATATTCGCAAAATGGGGTCAGGAAATATTGGCGCGACCAATGTATTGCGAACCGGCAATAAGGTGGTCGCAGCGGCAACATTGCTGGCTGATGCAGCAAAGGGTGCGGTTGCAGTGCTGATTGTCGATCAGATGGGAGCCGGACTTGGTGTTATTGCTGCCATGGGCGCGGTGCTTGGCCATCTGTTCCCGGCCTGGCTGGGTTTTCGCGGTGGCAAGGGTGTATCCACCACCATTGGTGTGCTTCTGGCGCTGCATTGGCCGACCGGTCTTATTTTTCTGGCCACCTGGCTTTTTGTTGCCATCGTGACCCGATTGTCATCGGCATCAGCACTGATTGCGATTGCCACGACACCGGGCGTGCTTTGGGCTTTTGACCAACCGCTGACAGCACGATTTGCGCTGATGCTGTGCATTGTTGTCTGGGCCGCGCACCACGAGAACATCGGGCGCCTTCTGGCCGGGGCCGAACCCATTATCGGTGCCAAAAAATAATATAGCCGTCAGTTTCTAAAATCCCGATTGCACCTTTAACTCCGATGGCGACTTGAGTTAGCATCAGGTCAGTCATGCGAGTGAGTACACAATGGTTGCGTATCGAAGTCTGTCAGAGAGTGAAAGATTTGATTGGCTGCGTCTGATCAGGTCGGAAAATGTGGGTCCGGTTACCTTTGGCCATTTGTTGGCGCGGTTTGGCTCAGCTGGCGATGCATTGCGTGCCCTGCCGGATCTTGCGCGCCGCGGGGGCCGACAGGCACCCCTCAAAATCTGTTCACCTGCGACAGCGCAGGCTGAAATGAATGCGGCTGAAAAGCTGGGCTGCCGCTTTATCGGACTTTACGAACCCGACTATCCCGCAAATCTTGGCTCCATCGATGCCCCGCCGCCGTTGATTGCGGTTATTGGTCATATCCATCTCGCGCATCGGCCGACAATTGCGATTGTTGGCGCACGTAACGCGTCGGTAGTGGGCCTGAAAATGTCCCAGACAATTTCAGCTACCTTATCTGAATCAGGTATTACCATCGCATCGGGCCTTGCCCGCGGCATTGATGGCGCCGCCCATCGCGCGGCATTGGCCAATGGGACGATTGCGGTGATGGCAGGTGGCATCGACATCGTATATCCCAGCGAACATCAGGTTCTCTACGAACGCATTGCTGCCGAAGGAGTATTGATTTCTGAAATCGCGATGGGCGAGGAACCGCAGGCCCGTCATTTCTCCAGACGTAACCGCATTGTCTCAGGCCTGTCGCTTGGGGTCGTCGTGATCGAAGCGGCGAAGGGATCCGGTTCGCTGATTACCGCCCGCTATGCACTGGAACAGGGGCGCGAGATTTTCGCGGTTCCCGGCTCACCGCTGGACCCCAGGGCATCCGGATCAAACAGCCTGTTACGCGATGGTGCCATCATGACGGAAAGTGCTGAAGATGTTTTAAGGGTTCTGGCTGAACGGCGCGATCCGACCGCTGCACATGCACCGGAACTTTCGGTATTTGAAGCCCCGATGGATCAGATTTCCGAACGTGCCCTGAACGCTGCGCGGCTTTCCACGCTTGAGGCATTGTCCCCGACGCCCATCAGCATTGATGAAATATTGCGCGCAACCGGCCTCACTCATGCGGTGCTGGCGGCGGCCCTGCTCGAACTTGATCTGGCCGGTCGACTGCAGCGTCATCCCGGCCAGATGGTGTCTTTGATTTAACCCTTAGTCGTCGCCGCCCGTTGGCTGCGGTTTCAGCGTCGGACCGGCTTCACGCGGCGTCAGCAGGTGACCAAGTTTGGGCGAAATCCAGTGCTGAATGTCTTCGACGAATGTAAAGAAGACCGGCACAAAGACCAGCGACAGCAGGGTCGATGTGACCAATCCGCCAATCACCGCCACAGCCATCGGCTGGCGGAAGTCGGAATCCGCACCCCACCCAGCGGCAATCGGTACCATGCCAGCGATCATGGCAATCGTTGTCATGATAATCGGCTGGGCACGTTTGGCACCGGCATCCATCAATGCCTCACGCCGGCTCATCCCGTGATCGCGCATGGCGACAATCGCATATTCAACCAGCAGAATGGAGTTCTTGGTGACAATCCCCATCAGCATCAGCAGTCCGATCAGTGCTGGCAGAGATAGCGACATGCCACCGATCAACAATGCCGCCATCGCCCCGCCAACCGATAATGGCAAGGCCATTAGAATGGTCGCCGGCTGGAAGAAGTTGCGGAACAGCAGGATCAGCACACCGACAATCAGCAAAATGCCGGTTGCAAGTGCAATAGCGAAACCCAGGAACAGAATATTCATCTGTTCCGACTGTCCATAGGCGGGTTTGGAAACACCC
>CAISDR010000213.1 GCA_903884125.1 uncultured bacterium | reverse complement strand
GGGCAAACGTCATCCAACGCTGGGGCAGGGTGTTATTGTCGGTGCGGGGGCCAAAATTCTGGGACCAATCCTTGTTGGTGACAATGCACGCATCGCGGCCAATGCCGTGGTGCTGACCCAGGTGCCAGCCGGTGTGACCATGGTTGGCATACCGGCACGTCCCAGCAGTTCCGAGCCGAAAATCACGGATCCAACAGCTTCTCACAGCATCCATCCGTTTCAGGCTTATGGAACGGATTGCGATTTGAAAAACCCGATCGACCGTGTGGTCGCCGATCTGGCAGCGCAGGTCGCCCGGCTGGGTGCACGCGTGGCCGAGCTGGAAGCGTCAGCGCTGTCGGAACAGGACATTGAACATCATCGATCAGATATCGAGACCTTAGGTGAGGTACGCAGATGAAACTTTCGACCAAAGGCCGTTATGCCGTGACGGCCACAGTTGATCTGGCGCGTCATTCCAAAGGACGCCCCGTCGCGCTGGCGGATATTGCCCTGCGCCAGGGCATTTCATTGTCCTATCTTGAACAGCTGTTTGCGCGCCTGCGTCGCGGTGGCATTGTGAAAAGCGCGCGCGGTCCCGGTGGCGGCTATATGCTTGCCCGCGGTCCCGATGGGACCCGCATTGCCGATATCATTCTTGCCGTCGATGAACCGATTCGTGCCACATTATGCGAGCAGGGATCGTCCAAAGGCTGTTCTGGTACGACGGCGCGGTGCATCACCCATGACCTTTGGGATGAATTATCGCGCCAGATTCATGTGTTCCTGGCTTCGGTCACGGTTGAAGATGTTCTGGAACGGCGCGTGATCGGCACCAGCCAGCTTGCGAACACGGCTGAAGCACCCGAAATAATGCTGCAAAAGTCCGAACACGATTTGCATGCGGCCGAATGAAAATGAACGCCGTCAAGTCATCAACCTATCTGGACTATAACGCCACCGCCCCCGTCAGGCCCGAGGTAGTGGACGCTATGGTCGAGGTGATGGCAGTCCCCGGTAATCCGTCATCGGTTCATGGGCCTGGTCGACGGGCGCGCGTGCGCATGGATCGTGCCCGTGATCAGGTCGCAGCGCGTCTTGGTGCCGTGCCGGAGGAAGTGATTTTCACCTCGGGCGGGACCGAGGCCAATGATCTGGCCCTTGCTGGTACCAGCCCGGGCTGTCTCATCATATCCGCAATTGAACATGACGCTGTGGCAAAGCGGGCGGCACAGCTTGGTGTGCCGGTCATCGTCATTCCGGTGACAAAAGATGGCGTGATTGAATTGTCGCGGCTTGAAGCTGCGCTGGCTGACGCACCACCCAATACACTTGTTTCAGTCATGCTGGCCAATAATGAAACAGGCGTAATTCAGCCAGTCGCGCAGGCAGCACAGCTTGCCCACCAGTTTGGCGCACGAATGCATACCGATGCGGTGCAGGCATTTGGCAAAATCGATGTAAACATCAATCAGCTGGGCGTTGATCTGTTATCGGTATCCGCGCACAAGATCGGCGGCCCGCAGGGTATCGGCGCGCTCGTCGCACGCAATGTGACGCTGACGCCCCGGCTGGTCGGTGGTGCGCAGGAACGATACCGCCGTGCAGGCACGGAAAATCTGGCCGCCATCGCGGGCTTTGGCAAAGCAGTGCAATTAATGGGTCTGAATAGCGATGTGGCCCGCCTGCGCGATCATTTGGAACAGCAGATTCTGGATGGGGCGCCTGAAGCACGCATCTTTGGCCAATCCGCAGCCCGCCTGCCCAATACAACAATGCTGGCGCTGGCCGGGCTTGCATCCGAAACACAGGTGATCGCGATGGATCTGGCGGGTGTTGCCATATCCAGCGGTGCGGCGTGTTCGTCGGGCAAAGTGCATGCAAGCCGTGTGCTCGAAGCAATGGGGGCGGGGGCGCTGTCATCGGCGGCAATTCGTATTTCATTGGGCTGGCAAACCCGGCCTGAAGATATAGATCACTTTCTGCGCGCGTGGTTTGGCATGCGCGGGCAACATCTTGCCCGTGCGACGGCAGCCCGGCCTGTATCGGTGAATTGAGGAAATCATGGCTATAGCCCAACAGACAATTGATGATGTCGCCGAAATTTCTGGTGACAAATACAAGTATGGCTTTGTGTCGGATATCGAAACCGAATTCGCGCCCAAGGGCCTTAACGAAGATATCGTGCGCTATATTTCCGCGCGCAAGGGCGAGCCCGACTGGCTGCTGCAATGGCGTCTTGACGCCTATCGGCGCTGGCTGACAATGGTTGAGCCGGAATGGGCCAAGCTTGGCTTCCCCAAAATTGATTATCAGGATTCCTATTATTACGCCGCGCCAAAGCAGCAGTCCGATGCCCCCAAAAGCCTGGATGAAGTTGATCCGGAATTATTGCGGACCTATGAAAAGCTGGGCATTCCTTTGCGCGAACAGGCGATGCTGGCGGGTGTTGCGGTTGATGCGGTGTTTGATTCCGTATCTGTTGCCACCACGTTCAAGGCTAAACTCGAAGAAGTCGGTGTTATCTTCTGTCCGATTTCCGAGGCGGTACAGAGTCACCCTGAACTGGTGCGCAAATATCTGGGGTCCGTGGTGCCAACCACGGATAATTATTTTGCCACGCTGAATTCGGCGGTCTATTCGGATGGGTCATTTGTCTATATCCCCAAGGGTGTCCGATGCCCCATGGAACTGTCGACCTATTTCCGCATTAACGCCAAAGGCACGGGTCAGTTTGAACGCACCCTGATCATCGCAGATGAGGGATCATACGTGTCCTATCTGGAAGGGTGCACGGCACCCATGCGTGATGAAAATCAGTTGCACGCTGCTGTGGTTGAACTGGTCGCACTTGATGATGCGGAAATCAAATATTCAACGGTGCAGAACTGGTATCCGGGCGATGCCGAAGGCAAGGGTGGTATCTATAATTTCGTGACCAAACGCGGCCAGTGCCGGGGCAAACGGTCAAAGATTTCATGGACGCAGGTTGAAACCGGATCAGCCATCACCTGGAAATATCCAAGCTGTGTCCTGATGGGTGAAGGATCTGTCGGTGAGTTTTATTCCATTGCAATCACCAATAATCGCCAGCAGGC
>CAISDR010000212.1 GCA_903884125.1 uncultured bacterium | reverse complement strand
TTGAACACCAACTTCTCCAGCCGCTTCCAAAACAAAATGAGGCCGGTGCCGTCCCACATCAGGATTTTGATCCGATCCGCGCGCCTGCCCCGGAACACCAGAACTGTGCCTGAGAAGGGATTTTAACCGAGCGTCTCCATCGCCAGCGCGGCAAGCCCATCAGCGCCTTTACGAAAGTCGACACGGCGCGTCGCTATTAAAATCCGGACGCCTGGCGGTGGTGCAATTATGCTGACGCCCTGACCGCCCGCAGAACATCAGCCAGGAAGTCTATCTCAATCCCGGCATTTGTACGAACAACCGCACCACCAAGATCAATCTCAATTGTCTGCAGTGCCATCCGCTTGCTTTTGGGTGCCACTTGCTTCGGTGATGTTGCGCCATCCCCCACGACCACAGGGACAAATGCAGGTAGTGGCTCTTGGGTTACCACTCCACAGCCGAGGTTGGGTAAAACCACCAGCCCCTTCTTCGCCTCGTGTCGCCACGCAAATAATTGTTGCAGCCGCAGATCGTATCGCCGGGCAACTTCCGAAATGCAAGCGCCCGGCGCCAAACTCTCGGCGACAATCCGGCCCTTATCAGCGCGTGTCCATTCGCGACGCTGTGGGTCGCCCACAAGCACCTCAATCCGCCGACGCGAGGTCTTAGGGTTATCCTCCGGGTTAATCATAGGGTTAAATCCGAGGTTGAAACTAACCTCAGTTCATACCGCCATCGACACCAGCTTCAAGGCGGCGCAGAACCATCGCTTACGGTCGAACCCGGTGCAATGCCCATGATTCTGGTCCATGGCACCGAGGATCGTCTTGTCCCCTATGATGGAAGCGAGGGCAGTCTTTTCGGCTTTTATCCCAGCGGCAGAAATCTTTCGACATTTGAGTCGGCCCGTTATTTTGCCAGCCGGGCGGGCCTTGTTTCACCCCCGGTCACGATCCGGTCTGTTTCAACAGACGGCTTTCCGGTCGAATTTTTCAGGTGGCAGGATGACAGCGCAAAGGAAGTGCAACTGGTTACAATCCATGGTGCCGGACATGTCTTTCCGCAACCGTATTATCGTGCGCGACACATCCTTGGACCATCACCCAAAGACCCGAATATTGCCGAGGTGATCTGGAAATTCTTTTCAGATCGATCCGAGCAGGTGCGCGATTCCGGCACGGATTCTCCACCAACCCTACCCCTCGGCCCGGAACGGCTGCGCCAGTGAAACCGGCGCGTTCAGGCGCAAGGTCCGGGGGTTTCGCGAAATGATTACCAGCACGATGATCGTTGCAAGATATGGTAATGCCGACAGCAATTGCGATGGCGCGTGAATACCATAGCCCTGTGCAAATAATTGCATGACGGCCACCCCGCCAAACAGCCATGCGCCTAGCACCACGCGAAGCGGGCTCCAGGCGGCAAATACCACTAGTGCCAGGGCGATCCAGCCACGACCGGCGGTCATGTCTTCGACCCATAAGGGCGTATAGGCCAAAGCCAGATAGGCGCCACCGATCCCTGCCATAGCACCGCCGAATATTGTGGTCAGATAGCGGATGCGGATGACGCGATAGCCGACGGCATGGGCGGAATGAGGCGCTTCACCCACAATGCGCACGATCAGTCCTGCTTTGGTGCGATATAAGAACC
>CAISDR010000211.1 GCA_903884125.1 uncultured bacterium | reverse complement strand
CGGGTCTTCGCCTTCGACGGTCCGGTCAGAACAGGGCATGCAGCCAATGGACAGGTACCCGTCGGCAACCAGCGGGTGGGCTGGCAGGTCATGGTCTGCGAAATATCGGGCAATGTCGTCGGGCGTCCAGTCGAACAGGGGATTGTATTTCAGTTTGCCGTCAGTGTGCTCAACTGCCTCAAGCAACTGTCGGCTTTGACCCTGAAAACGCTTTCGCCCATTGATCCACGCGCCAAACGGCTCAAGCGCCTGTGCCAGTGGAACGACCTTACGAAAATGACAGCACCGGTCGGCATCATTCGCCCAGAGCGTACCATCCGGATCCATGCGCGCTTCTTCTGCCGGACATGGCCCTGGACTGCGCACATCCCTTAGGCCCAGGCGCGCCACCAGCTGATCGCGATAGCGCAGGGTTTCCCCGAAAAGTTTGCCGGTGTCGATAAATATCACCGGCAGCGATGGATCAATGCGCGCCACCAGATGCAACAGGACTGCTGCATCGGCACCAAAGGAAGATACCAGTGCGATATCACCTTCGTGATCATGGCTGATCGCATGGGTCAGGCGATCAATCGTTTCACGCACGCGCGCAGGTTCAGGTCCCGTAACCGTAATCATTTCGCATTTTCACGACGGCGGATAAAGGCTGGAACGCTGGTGTCCGACGCAGGCTGGTAATGCCGGGAAAATGTTGTCATTGCACGGTCCCATGCTGTTACCGGGTCGCCCTTGGCAAGGACAAAGGCATCAAAGCCGCAGCGATGCATAAACGCCAGCTGGTCAGGCAGGACCTGGCCGGTTGCGCGAATTTCGCCCCGATACCCGAATTGCTGGCGCAAAATTCGCGCCTGGGAATAGGCGCGGCCATCGGTGAATTTCGGGAAATGCAAAACCACAACATCGAGCCGCGCCAGATAAGGGGCAAGCACGGATACATCATCCGTATTGGCCAATGCGACACCCAGTGGATGATTTGCCCCTATGGCTGCATCAAGTCGCCCCAGGTCCACAATGACCGGACCTTCCATGATCGGTTCATCGCCGGTAATCCGGGTAAATCGATCAGGTATCTCTACACCGCCTTTAAGGATCAGGTTCGTCAACGTTTCGTCCGATTTTGCTGCATATATACGATCAGGCTGCAGCATAGGCACGCTCCTTGAACGGTTTGGCACCCAACCGGCGATAGGTGTCCAGGAACCGTTCGTTGCCCTGACGCAAGTCAGCATAGGCGGTCAGGATTTTTTCGACTGTATCGACGATCTGATCGGATGAAATTGCAGGCCCAAGCAGTGTGCCAATGGTGGCATCTGCCGCTTCGGACCCACCCAGCGTGATCTGATAGAATTCTTCGCCGTTCTTGTCGACGCCAAGCAGGCCGATATGGCCAACGTGGTGGTGGCCGCAGGCATTGATGCAGCCGGAAATCTTGATCTTGACCTCGCCCAGATCGTGCGCACGATCCACATCAGCAAATCGCTCTGAAATGCGCTGGGCTACCGGTATCGACCGCGCATTGGCCAGCGCGCAATAATCAAGGCCCGGACAGGCAATAATATCACCAACTTTGTTCACATTCGGCGCATCCAGCTTCTGTGCCGCCAGCACATCATAAATGGCAGGCAGATCAGACATTTTTACATGCGGCAGAACCAGATTCTGGGTATGTGTGACACGCAGTTCATCATGGGAATACTGTCGGGCAAGGGCTGCAACCGCGATCATCTGAGCGGAGGTGGCATCGCCGGGAATGCCGCCTGTGGGTTTGAGTGAAATCTCGGCGATACAATAGCCCGCAATCTTGTGCGGAAATGTGTTCGAGATCACCCAGCGCCTGAAGGCGGGGTCAGACTTCCGCCTCAGCGCATAACTTTCCGGGTTGGGATCGCTTGGGCCATATGGCAGCTTTGTGAAATAGCTGGCGATGCGCGCAACCTCGTCCTGGACATTTGCAAGCACACTGTCGATATTTTTGGCAAACTCGGCTTCGACACGACGTGACATTTCCTCTGTACCGATTTCATGTACCAGAATTTTTATGCGCGCCTTGTACATATTGTCGCGACGGCCAGCCAGATTATAGACGCGCAGAATTGCTTCCAGATAGGGCAGCAATTGTGCTTCGGGCAGGAAATCGCGGATCGTTTTGCCGATCATCGGGGTACGTCCAAGACCACCGCCGACAATGACTTCAAATCCAATCTGACCGGCATCGTCCCGTTTCAGGACCAGACCGATATCATGGACACGGGTTGCGGCCCGGTCTGCGGGCGAACCGGTAACGGCAATCTTGAATTTGCGTGGCAGATACGAAAATTCGGGATGAAGCGATGACCATTGTCGGATCAGTTCGGCATATACACGCGGGTCCGCCACCTCGTCGGGCGCCACACCCGCCCAATGATCTGCGGTCACATTGCGAATGCAATTGCCGCTTGTTTGCAGGGCATGCATATCCGCATCAGCCAGATCCGCCAGCGCGTCCCCGGCCTGATCCAGCCTGATCCAGTTCAGTTGCAGATTCTGGCGGGTGGTGAAATGGCCATAACCACGGTCATATTTGCGCGCGATTTCGGCCAGCGTTTCAAGCTGCCGGGAATTCAGGGTGCCATAGGGAATAGCGATACGCAGCATATAGGCATGTAGCTGAAGGTACAGCCCATTGGTCAGGCGCAATGGCCGGAATTCCTCTTCGGTCAGTTCGCCGCTCAGGCGGCGTGCGATCTGGTCGCGAAACTGGGCCACGCGTTCATCAACAAAATTCCGGTCGATCTGGTCGTATTGGTACATTGTTCTGCTCAGATTGTCGGGCCAAAAGCGCGAATTTTTTCGCGCAGGGAAACAGGTGTGGTACCGGTATCAGTCATGGTCACGTCAATCAGTTCAACGCCAACCACCAGCGCGCGGATAACGTCACTTCCAGCTTCCTCAAGGGCTGCTGACGCATCATTCTCAAACACGGCGGCATCGTGAACATTACGGCTCCAGGTTTCCAGTTTGGTCCGGTAGACGACAGCGCCATCATCAAGCCGGTTCGCGGTAAGACTTTGCATGGCTCTACTCCGCCGCCAGCGCAACGATCTGCTCAACCGGCCAATGGCTGGACAGGCGCACAACCTCGCCAATGATAATCAGGCACGGACCACCGGCTAGCGATGCAGCCAGTTCGGCCAGATCGGTCAGCGCGCCGCAACGGATTTGCATATCCGGGCGGGTACCATTTGCAATCACTGCAACCGGCGTAGCCGCCGACAGGCCGGAACCAATCAGGTCGGAACAAAGCCGTGGTGCTTCGTCCTGACCCATATAAATGACAAGGGTGCGATCTGCGCTGGCCAGCGTCTTCCAGTCAGTATCCGGCCGATCCTTGGCGCGGTGACCGGTCGCGAAGGTAACGGCCCCGGCGATGTGGCGCTGTGTCAGCGGAATGCCTGCGGCCGCTGCACAGCCAAGGGCGGCTGTAATGCCCGGCACGATGACCACCGGCACATCATGGGCACGGGCTGCCAGCAGTTCTTCGCCGCCACGGCCGAAAATGAAAGGATCACCGCCTTTTAGGCGGACCACATTGCGGCCCGCCAATGCCTCTGTGACCAGTGCGTGTCCGATATCGTGCTGGCTCATTGAATGATGGCCACGGGTCTTGCCTACAAACCGCCGCTCGGCATCACGGCGGACACGATCCAGAATGGCGGGCGGGACCAGCGAATCATAGAAAACCACGTCTGCCCGCGACAGGGCACGCAGCGCCGCCACGGTCAGAAGATCCGGGTCACCGGGGCCTGCGCCAACCAGATGGATTACGCCCTTTGGCAGTTCGCCGTCCAAAACATCAGCCGCCGCGCGATGGGCCTGTTCGATTTCACCCGCCTGCACCAGATCGGCAACCGGTCCGTCGATCAAGGCATCAATCAGCTTGCGCCGCATTTCAGATGAATGATGCGCAAGTTGCGGTCGGATGCCCGCAATGAACCTCGCCAGATCGCCAAGACGGGTCGGAATGATTGCCTCGATCGTTGACCGCAGCTGGCGGGCGAGGGCAGGTGCCTGACCGCCAGTGGCAATTGCAATTGAAATCGGATCGCGGTCAACAATGGCCGGCATCTGGAATGTCGAAAGCGCCGGCTGATCCACGACATTGACCGGGACTGAGCGCGCGCGGGCACTTTTTGAGACGACAGCACACAGGTCGGGGCTGCCCGCAGCAAACACCGCAATCGTGTCATCAAGGTCGGCAATCCCGAATTCGCGCCGATGCCAGCTTATTCTGCCCTGGGCGGCCAGTTCGTGGATTTCCGCAACAGCCTCAACCGCTACGACCCGAACCCTGGCCCCGCTGGCCATGGCCAGACGCGTCTTCTGTGCGGCCTGCTCACAGCCGCCTGCAATCAGGATCGATCCCGAATTGACACTTAGCGTAACCGGCAGGCCTTGCATTGAATGCTCCTTGAGGGATTGTGCTGAAATCGAATGACAATGGTCGCGGTGTCCGGACCCAACGTCCCAACCGCGCGTTTATTTACACCCTGATTTTGATGGTGTCAAAAGTTTTACCTTCAAAATTAGTTAAATTATATTTTCACAAAATTTATGTGTGAATATGGTAATGATACCGGCCTCAGACACCATGCATGTCAGATTTTGACTGGTCAGTCGGGCAGCAGCATGTAGCCGATGCCGCGAACCGTTTGCAGGTAGCGGGGCATGCGCGGATCGGTCTCTATTTTCCGCCTTAACCTTGTGACCGCCACGTCGACGGATCGTTCCTGCCCGGCGCCCAGTCGGTCAGCCAGATCCTGTCGTGTGAAAGTGGCGCCCGGTTCTGCCGCCAGTACCTTCAGCAGCGCGGCCTCACTCGATGTCAATTTGATCACCATTCCCTCGCGGGTCAGTTCGCCCCGGTCAGGATCGAAGCGAAAATCCCCCATCCGTACCGCCTCAACCATGGGTCGCTGGATTTTCTGCCGCCGCAGGATCGTTGCGATCCGTAGGGTAAGTTCGCGCGGTTCAAATGGCTTGGCCAGATAATCATCGGCCCCGGATTCAAGTCCAGCGATCCTGTCGGCAGGTTCGACACGGGCCGTCAGCAGCAAAATTGGTACATCGGAATGCGTTCGTAACGATTGGGTCAGGCTAAGCCCGTCCTCTCCCGGCATCATCACATCGACCACCAGCAGATCAAACTCCAGTCCGCGCAGTTTTGCCCGCGCTTCGATGGCGTCCGCTGCTGATGTGACCAGATACCCCGCCTCGGTCAGGTACCGGGTCAGTAACCGGCGAAGCCGTGCGTCGTCGTCGACCACCAGGATATGCGCCTGTTCGCTGATCGGCTCGTTTGTTGAGAGTGAAAAAGTCATGGGCGGTTGATGGCCTTTAAAACCCGGTCGCGTTCCTGCGGATCAAGCAGGGCGGCCAGCACTTTTTTAAATCCGGCGACGGCGTTCGGCCCCGCCTCGACAAAGGCTTTCGATACCCGATCCTTCTGGGGCATGGAAAGCCGTGCTTCCAATGCAGCGCCAGATTCGGTCAGGTAAAGATGCCGCTGGCGGCGATCGCGTGTACCGGTACGCTGGCCCACGAAACCGCCAGCCAACAGTGCGCGCAGGACGCGGTTCAGACTTTGCTTTGTAATCCGCAACAGCACCAAAAGATCACCAATGGTGATTTCGGGATTCCGGCCCAGAAAGTGGATCACCCGATGATGCGCCCGGCCAAAGCCTAATTCTTCAAGGATCGAATCCGGGTCGGCGGTAAAATCCCTGTAGGCAAAAAACAGAAGTTCAATTCCCTGTCGCAGTTCTTCTTCGGTCGGCCGCCCAATTGCCGGGGTCTGGCTGGTCTTGCCCGCTGGTTCCTCAGCAGTTGAAAAAAATGCGTCAGTCATATTGACTTATTTGGTGCCTTGGTTAGCCTGTGTCAAGATGAGGCGGTCATCCCGCCAGCATCCGTGTCTTTGCGGACGAAGGAGCCCCCCGCTATGTCCATGATACCGTTTGATGATCGCGACGGCCATATTTGGTTCGACGGTGCCCTTGTGCCATGGCGGCAGGCCAATGTGCATGTGCTGACCCATGGACTGCATTATGCCAGCGCGGTATTCGAAGGCGAGCGTCTTTATAACCAAAAGATTTTCAAGCTCAGGGAACATACCGAGCGGCTTCTGGCTTCCGCCGAAATCCTGGGGTTCAGGATTCCCTACACCGCTGATGAAATTGATGCTGCGTGTATTGCGGCGGCCAGCGCATCCGGGCTGGTGGATGGGTATGTCCGTCCGATAGCCTGGCGTGGTTCCGAAGTGATGGGGGTATCTGCCTCGGCATCCCGAATTCATCTGGCGGTGGCTGTCTGGGAATGGCCATCCTATTTTGATGCCGACCAGAAAATGAAGGGCATCCGTCTGGATATTGCGCCCTGGCGGCGTCCCGCGCCGGACACGATCCCGTGCAAATCCAAGGCCGCGGGGCTTTATATGATCTGCACCCTGTCCAAACATGCTGCCGAGGCAAAAGGTTATGCCGATGGGCTGATGTATGATTATCGCGGTCTGGTGGCCGAGGCGACGGGGGCTAATGTTTTCTTTGTTTCCGAGGGTCGTCTGCATACCCCGACGCCAGACTGTTTTTTGGACGGCATAACCCGACGGACAGTCATTGATCTGGCCCATGCGCGACAAATTCCGGTGGTTCAGCGCGCGATCAAGCCCGATGAAATGGCCGGGTTTTCCGAATGCTTCCTTACTGGCAGCGCCGCCGAAGTCACGCCGG
>CAISDR010000210.1 GCA_903884125.1 uncultured bacterium | reverse complement strand
CCAGCGCCAAGCCCGGCAAGCTTCAGAAAATCCTTACGATTGATGGAATTGGTCATGAAGATCCCCTGTTTCAGGCCCGATGGATGTCGGGTGCAAGATCAAGGACTGTCTGACCCAAAGGAATATTCCCGCAAAAAAGATTATTTTAAGCGGGAATAAAATGAACCCGGTCCCGGTCTATTAGCGGGTGGGATGGGAAAGTACCGCTTGTTTTGTCGCTGAATGATCCTAGCCTGTCGGAAGAAATCCCAAATGCGACCGATAAGGGCAAGCTGGCGTGGAACGTCAAAACCGCAACAAGGAATTTGAGGCGCGTATAATGCCCCACCTCCAATCCGCTTTGCAGACGGCGCGCTGGCTGACAAAGTCAACGGATGACGCTGAAGACGTGGTCCAGGAAGCAGCCCTGCGCGCATTCCGCTTTATGGACGGCCTGCAATCCAATTCTGCCAAAGCATGGTTTTTAACTATAGTCCGTCGCGTTGCGTTTGACTTTCGGCAGAAATCCCGACGGTTCGTTTTTTCCGACGACACATTCGGCGCAGGCGAAGAGATTCATGCAGATGATCCAACTTTTCAGCCGCCGCCACAATCAGCCGAAGAGGGGCTGATCGCCAGCGCAAAACTACGCGATGTCCGCCTGGCTGTATCCAGATTGCCGGAATCTCTTCGCATAATTCTGCTTCTGCGCGAGGTCGAAAGTTTGACCTATGAACAGATTTCCCAGGTCGAAAATATTCCCATTGGCACGGTGATGTCCCGGCTGTCCCGCGCCAGACGGCAGCTAAAGGATATTCTGATGTCCACAGGTGGGGTCAATTGATATGAAATGCAATGATGCAGAAGAGCTCATCAGCCCATGGATTGATGGCGAACTTGAGCCCCGCCTGGCCAATGCTGTCGCTGCCCATATCGCTGAATGTCAGCACTGCATGACCCATGCTGCCGCAATCGGCATCATCGCGCAGCGGGTGCGCGACGCCTTTGCGCCACCGGCAGTATCACTCGGGCTTAGAAGGCGTATTGGCGAACGGACCTTCAGAAAAGATAGCCCATATATCTGGCGGGCTTTGGCGGTCTCTGCCGCGATGGCGGCTGCTGCGGTTTATCTATTTGCCTCTCCCCTTTTCCTCACCCCGTTTGCCGTCGCCAGACTGGCAAAGGCCCATCAGGCTTCAATGGAATCGGGCTCGATGATCGTGGGGGTTCCGGTCGACAGGCTTGGCCCGCTTTTTGCTGAAAAAGGCGCGGTTGCCCCCCTGCCAAAGGATTTCGCCGACCGTGGCTTCAAATTGCTGGGTGGCCGCATGACCAATGTCGCCGGTCAAACCGGAAACGCACTGATCTATCAGGCAAAGGATGACATAATTAGCCTGTTCATTTCACCAGCCCCAGATCAGGTTGATCGCCCGCCGATCAGTTATATGGTGGACAATATACGAGTTATCCGATGGAGCGACGACGGCCGCCTTTATGCGGCAGTGTCATCAATGGAACAAAACGAGCTTGATCGGTTTGTCAAGATTGCGTGCGCCGAATTATAGCTGAATCGCCGTGTCCCGAATGGGTTATCAGCGATAGAACCTGTCTCGGGTTTCCAGAACCTTTGGCAAAATTGCCAGAAAGAGATCGAGCAGACGCGGGTCAAAATGGCTCCCGGATCCCTGCTTAAGCGTGGACAGAATGCGATCCAGCGACCAGGGCTCCTTGTAGGGTCGCTTGATGCTCAAAGCATCGAAAACATCGGCTATCGCGACAATTCTGCCTACTTCTGGAATTTCAGTACCAACAAGCCCCAGCGGATAGCCCGAACCATCCCACTTTTCATGATGAGTAAGCGCAATAACCGCTGCCAGCTTAAGCAGGTGTCCCTTGCCATTGGAAAGAATATCAAAACCAATAGCGCTATGGGCGCTCATGATCTGAAATTCCTCCTCACTTAATGCCGATGGCTTTAGCAAAACCGCGTCAGGAATTCCAAGCTTTCCGATATCGTGCATGAATGCAGCATAGCGCAATTCCTTTGCATCTTCGGCTGACCAGCCGGCAGCAAGCGCAAGGGATGCGCAATATTCGCCCATGCGCCAGATGTGATCTCCCGTTTCACT
>CAISDR010000209.1 GCA_903884125.1 uncultured bacterium | reverse complement strand
CCATGGCGTTGCAGCATAAGGGCAATGATACGCAGGTCAAAGCAGACTCGACACCTGGCGCTCGATGCGTCTAAAATTTCTGAAATCATCGGGCACGTTTAAAAGTAATTGCCTGGATAAAGGGGGTTGGAATGGATCAGCTTAAGATACCGACTGAACTGGTCGCACCCGTATTCAATCCAGCGACATTCGGCATTCGCGGCGCAGCGCATGACATATTCACCCGGTTGCGGCGCGATTATCCACTGTCCATTGCCGAGGTGCCCGGATTTGATCCCCACTGGATTGTCACGAAATACGCTGACCTTCGCGAGATTAGCCGACAGGACGATCTGTTTCATGGTGGTGATCGATCGAAAACACTGATCTCACAGGCGGGTGAGATGCTGGTCAAACAATATACCGGCGGCCAGTCCAATATTTTCCGTTCGCTTGTTCAGCTTGATCCACCTGAACACCGGCTTTATCGGGATGTGCTGGCTGCTGATTTCATGCCGGATAAAATTGCCGGGCTAAGGGCCGGTATTCGTGAGACTGCGCGGGCCTATGTGGATGATATGGCCGCTCGGGCACCGGCATGTGACTTTGCAACGGATGTGGCATTCCGCTATCCGCTGAAAGTGATTCTGGATCTGATCGGTGTGCCGCGCGAAGATCATGAAAAAATGTTGCAGCTGACCCAGTGGCTGTTCACTTATGCTGATCCCGATTTAAAACGTCCCGGATCAGACCCCACCAATCCGCAGGAAATTACCGAAACCTGGAATATCGTCTTTAATTCGTTCAAGGAATATTACGATCCGATCATTGCCGACCGCAGGGCGTGTCCACGCAACGACATCGCTTCGAAAATTGCCAATGGTAAAATCAATGGCTGCCAGATGGAAGAACGCGCCATGATTTCCTATTACGTCATCGCATCAACGGCGGGCCATGACACGACATCGGCGACCACGGCCACGGGCATGTGGGTTTTGGCCGAACAGCCCGAACTGCTGGCACGGCTTAAGGCAAACCCGGGCATGATCAATGGCTTTGTGGAAGAGACGATCCGCTGGGCGTCACCCGTTCAGCAATTCGTGCGATCCGCGACCGAAGATTACGAATTGCGCGGACGCAGAATCAAAAAAGGTGACCTGCTGTACCTGTCTTATATTTCTGCCAATCGCGATGAAGTAGTGTTTGCAGACCCGTTCACCTTCAAACCTGACCGCAGCCCCAACCGGCATGTGGGGTTTGGTTATGGCGGGCATATCTGTCTGGGTCAGCATCTTGCCCGACTAGAAATGCAGGTATTATGGGAAGAACTGATCCCGCGCCTCGAAACTGTTGAGATGACGGGCGAAGGGCGCATGTCGGAATCGGAATTTGTCTGCGGGCCGAAATCGGTGCCGATCCGCTTTAAAATGCATTGACCGGTCGCAGAACCCGCGGACCCGATTTCTGAAATCGCGCTGTAAAATCAGCAGCGTCATTTATGACGAAGCGCCCGGTGGCCCCAAGGCCCGCGCAAGGCGCGATTTAGTCGCCGATACGATCAAACTCCCCCCTTGCCAGCAGGGGTGGGCTTGATGCTATGTGATGGCCACGAAAATTCTGAAGGGAGAGGACGGTCATGCAACAGCACCTGAAATTCTATATCGACGGAGCCTGGGTCGATCCGGTCAGCCCGCGAACCGAAGCGGTTATCAATCCGGCCAACGAAGAGGCCATCGCCACCATTTCCATGGGCTCGGCGGCTGACGTGGACAAGGCCGTAATTGCCGCACGCCGGGCCTTCGAAACCTTCTCGCAGACCAGCCGTGAAGATCGTATCGCGCTGCTGGAGCGGGTGATTGCATCCTATAAGAACCGATTTGGTGATCTGGTCACAGCGATTACCGCTGAAATGGGTGCGCCACTATGGCTGTCAAAGGCAGCACAGGCTGCCTCCGGTATGGGTCACCTGATGACCACGCTGAATGTTTTAAAAAATTATGAGTTCGAAACGCTGCAGGGCAAAACCCTGATCGCGCGCGAGCCCATCGGGGTTTGCGGATTCATCACGCCGTGGAACTGGCCCGTCAATCAGATCATGTGCAAGGTTGCGCCTGCTCTGGCGACCGGCTGCACCATGATTTTGAAACCATCTGAAGTGGCCCCCCTTGATGCCATCATCCTGGCTGAAATCCTGCATGATGCCGGTGTACCAGCGGGCGTCTTCAATCTGATCAATGGCGATGGTCCGGGCGTTGGCTCGGTATTGTCGTCGCATCCGGGTATTGATCTGGTTTCCTTCACCGGTTCAACCCGGGCCGGTGTTCTGGTTGCCAAGGCCGCAGCCGACACGGTCAAGCGTGTGACCCAGGAACTGGGCGGCAAGTCTGCCAATATCATTCTGCAAAGTGCTGATCTGAAATCAGCGGTCATGGGCGGGGTCAAAAACTGCTTTGGCAATTCCGGCCAGTCATGCAATGCGCCGACACGCATGATGATCCACGAAAGCCAGCATGATGAAGCCTTGGGCTATGCCAAACAGGCTGCCGAAGCGGTAAAGGTGGGCGATCCTACGGCTGATGGCATCACGATGGGTCCGGTTGTGTCCGAAGTGCAGTTCAATAAGATCCAGGGCCTGATCCAGAAAGGCATTGATGAAGGTGCAACCCTGGTCACCGGCGGCACTGGCAGACCCGAAGGACTGAACCGCGGTTATTTCGTGCGCCCGACCATCTTTGGCAATGTGCGTCATGAAATGACGATCGCGCGCGAAGAAATCTTCGGGCCGGTATTGTCGATCATCCCGTATAAGGATGTGGAACATGCCATCGCGATGGCCAATGACACGGTCTATGGCCTGTCGGGTTATGTATCCGGTGGTACGGTCGAAGAAGCCCGTGCCGTTGCCAGACGACTGCGGACCGGCAACGTTCACCTTAACGGCGCCAGTTCTGATTTCGCGGCACCCTTTGGCGGTTACAAACAATCGGGCAATGGCCGCGAATGGGGCGAATTCGGCTTTGAAGAGTTCCTGGAAATAAAGGCGGTCTACGGCTACGCCGCATAAATCCTTCCCGGACCAGAATGAAATCCCCCGCATGCTTATGCGGGGGATTTTTATGCGCTGATGCCAAGCTGGCTCAGAATGAAGTCAGCGATATTATCTGGATTATTCAGATCCAGCTCCGGCATATCCTGAATGGATTCCGGCGAGTCCGTGGCGATGGCACAAACCATTGGCTTGCCGGGATAGCGAAATGGTTTGCCAAGTGCCGGGCGATAGACTTCCAGTTTGGGAATCTGTGCGTCGATAAATCCTTCGATCAGTACCAGATCGAAGGATGCGAAATGGTCCAGCGCATGGCTCAGGTCCAGCGATGCCTCGTGAATGATGTGTGTGCGCTTTGGTCCGATCAGTGCCACCGCACCAGCCCCCGCCAGCCTGTGCCGCCTGCTGTCCTTGCCATTTTGATCCATGTCCAGATCATGATGGGTCAGTTTGATGGTGGCGACAGTGCGACTTGATCTGAGAAAAACCGGGATCAGCCGTTCGATCAGCGTGGTCTTGCCCGAGCCGCTGGCACCAACAACGCCAAAGGCGTTTGTCGCAGCCGCCATCGGCATTAAGCCAGCCGATCAGCCAGCGCCAGATCTTCTGGCCGGTTTATATTCAAAAACGGATCATAGCCCGCCCCATGCCATGAAACCATGGCGGTTGGCAGGGTGCGGGTATAGGCGCGGATCGAGCGCGTGCCGCAGGAAAATGCCTCAGACAGCGGCACCGCAAGGCTGGTGCGCCAAAGGCTGACGGTAGGGTGGTCCTGCTGACCGGTGGCTGTCATCACCACCGATACATTCTTGGCCGCCGCCACAAGGCGCGGTACCAGGTCCATGGGCAGGAACGGGGTATCACACGGCGCGATCACCACAAATTCACTCTGGGCCCAGCGTAATGCCGCCAGAATGCCCGACAAGGGCCCTTCATGGCCCGACACGGCGTCAGGGATGGTGATGAAGGGAAATGTAAGCCCCTCGGGCACATCAGTCCGTCCGACCAGTGCGATGGGGTCACAATGGGGCGATAACACGCGCAACACGCGGGCAAGAATCGGATGCCCGCCCACGATCATCGCAGCCTTGTCCGCGCCGCCCATGCGCCGCCCCATGCCGCCTGCCAGTATTGCACCAGATAAAGTCACCGGCTGACCATAGAGCAGCCTGACCCGCTTGGCGAGGGGCATGACTCAGTTCTTGTCTGATGCACGACGAACTGCTACTCGGCCTTGGTAATTTTAATATCAGATGGAATTCCCATGGCAGACCTGTTTGCTCCCCTGTCGTTCAAACGCGGACCGGACATGAAAAACCGCTTCATGTTGGCGCCTTTGACCAATTGCCAGAGCCATAAAGACGGCACGCTGTCTGAGGACGAATTTCACTGGCTGACCATGCGTGCCAAAGGTGGTTTCGGGCTGACCATGACCTGCGCGTCGCATGTGCAGGCGGTGGGACAGGGATTTCCCGGTCAGCTTGGCATTTTTGCCGACAGACATGTGGACGGGCTTTCCCGTCTGGCAACAGCACTAAAACAGCAGGGTACGCTGGCCATTGTCCAGATTCACCATGCAGGCATGCGTGCACCCAAAGACGTGATCGGGACAGACCCGGTGGCACCGTCCGCGGATCAGGAAACCGGTGCGCGGGCATTAGGTCTGGATGAAGTCGAACAGTTGACCGAGGATTTTATCCTTGCCGCGCTGCGTGCGCAGAAAGCCGGTTTTGATGGCGTGGAAATTCACGGTGCCCATGGCTATGTTCTGAGCCAGTTTTTGAGCCCCGAACTCAACCGCCGTGAAGATCGATATGGCGGGTCGCTGGGAAACCGCGCGCGGATCATCCTTGATATTATCAAGGGCATTCGCACGCGCTGCCGCCCGGATTTTCATCTGGGTCTGCGCCTGTCGCCAGAACGGTTTGGTCTGAAGCTTCTGGAAATCCGCGATCTGGCACAGGAACTTCTTGGCACTGGCCATCTGGATCTGCTGGAAATGTCGCTTTGGGACGTGTTCAAGGAACCAACGGATGCCGAATTCAAGGGTCGCAGCCTGTGGTCATATTTCGCCGATCTACCGCGCGGGGTCACGCGGGTTGGCGCCGCCGGTAAAATCATGAGTGCAGATGCCGCCCGACGCGCACTGGATTCCGGCATGGACTTTGTCGTGATCGGCCGGGGTGCCGTTTTGCATCATGATTTTCCGATACGGGTAAAGGCTGACGATCATTTCACAGCCAAAGCAATACCGGTAACCGCCGATTATCTGCGCAGCGAAGGATTATCGGATACTTTTGTCAGCTATATGGGCAATTGGCCGGGATTTGTTGCCGCCTAGGTTTTTTTTGATTCTGAATTGGGTGCTGCTGGCTCGTCGTCAAAAAGGATCGACTGGCTGGCAGCTTCCAGATCGTCATACTGACCGCTGGACAGTGCCCATAAAAATCCGGCCAGGCCAAGCACGCCCAATCCCAGGGCGGCCGGAATCAGAAATACAAGCGCGCTCATGCCCGCTTCAGCCTCAGCGCATTCAATACGACCGTTAATGATGAGACAGACATCGCAACAGCAGCGATCAGCGGTGTTACCTGCCCCATGATTGCCAGCGGTACGGCCACAATATTATAGGCCAGCGATATATAAATATTCTGACGCACCACGGATTCACAGAAGCGTGCGATGTGTAATGTGCGCGCAACCGGCATCAGCATGTCGCCCCTGAACACCACGTCGGCGGCGGATTGGGAAATGTCGGCGGCAGATGCCGGTGCCATGGAAACATGTGCTGCGGCCAGTGCGGGTGCATCGTTCAGTCCGTCGCCTACCATCAGCACATGATGGCCCTGATCACGCAGACGGTTCAGCCATTTCAGTTTGTCTGACGGATTTGCCTCGGCGGTGGCGGGAATACCCAGTTGTGCGCCAACAGGCAATACCGCGACCTGACGGTCACCGGATAAAATCTCAACGCCCAGCCCATCTTTTTTCAATGCCTGGATGCATTGGGCAGCGTCGGTCCTTAGCGGTGTTTCAAATGCAAAGCGCACCGGCTGGCCGCCACCAGGATCAAGCCAGATTTCCGCCAGACCATCGTTTGCAACATCATCCACACCGACAAACTTCCGATTGCCGAGACGTATGATCCTTGCGCCATCATGCCCGCTCATGCCCTGACCCGGATGTTCGGTGATATCGCTTAAGGTAATCTGCATCTGCCCGGCATAGGTGGCCGCCAATGCCCGAGCAAGCGGGTGGTTGCTTTCGCGCGCCAGTGCTAATGTCAGGGCCAGATGATTTGGCGCGGCAGCATCGCCAACCAGTGCCGGATGTGACTGGGTCAGTGTACCGGTTTTATCCATTACCACCCAGTCAACCGATGCCAGCCGTTCAAGCGCATCACCCGATTTCAGCAATACGCCGGCTGCGAACAGCCGCCCTGCCGCAACCACATGCGTAATGGGTACCGCCAGCCCCAGCGCACAGGGACAGGTGATGATCAGAACGGTTACTGCATTGATCAGTGCCTGCTGCCAGACCACATCGCCCAGCCATAGCCACCCAAAAAAAGTAGCCGCCGCCAGAATATGAACCATCGGTGCGTAGATGCTGATCGCTTTGTCAGCAAAGGTCACAAAGGTTGAACGCCCCTGTGCGGCATTATCCATCAGCCGCCCGATTTCCGCCAGCAATGTGTCGGGTCCAGCGGCATTGACCCGAATATTCAGCGGGCCAGTCAGGTTCAGTGTGCCCGCGAAAATCCGGGCGCCTGCTGAAATGGATTCAGGCACGCTTTCGCCACTGACCAGCGACATGTCGACATCGGACCGGCCATCTTCGACGATCCCGTCCGCAGGGACTCTTTCACCGGCGCGCACCTTGACCAGCTGACCGGCAATCAGGCTGCGTGAGGGTACATTGACCAGCGTGCCGTCCGCATCGATGCGTGTTGCTGTCAGGACCTGTAATGCGGCAAGTGCTTCCGCGCCCATGCGTGCACGAGCCCGCGCATTGAAATCCATAACCCGCCCGATCAGCAGGATAAAGGTCAAGGTCGCCGCACCGTCAAAATAGACATGCGGTGCCCCGCGCAACAATTCGATCACGCTTGAAATACATGTCAGGATCAGCGCTAGCGCGATCGGCACATCCATATTGATCCGCCAATGCGATAGGGCACGCCAAGCACCCTGAAAAAATGGCTGACCCGCATAGGCAACTGCTGGCAAAGCGATTGCTGCGGCAATCCATTGCATCACAGCGCGGGTGACCGGCCCCATATCCTGGGCAAGTCCCGCCCACACGGCTACCGAATAGACCATGACATTGCCAGCAGCAAAACCTGCAACGCCCAGTGCACGGATCAGGGCACGCGACTCACGTTTTGCTGATTCACTCAATCCCTCGCTTAATGGTGTTGCGCGAAATCCCAGTTCATTTACTTTTGCCAAAAGTGACGGTCCGTCTATGGCGCCCGGATCATAATCCACCGACAGTCGCCGGTTGGTCAGATTAACCTGCGCTGCACTAACACCGAGACTTGCAGCCAGCATGCGTTCAATGCGCCGGGCGCATGAAACACAAGTCATGCCATCAACGGCTGCATCCAGATGCGCGCGATTTTTTTCCGATGTTATTTCGGCATCCGGAATTTTCAGTGCAATATTCACGGCAATACCAGCCTTCCGCGACGCATCGCGGTCCTGCCCGTATCACGATCATGAAGTTCGACTTCAATATCCCACTGACCCAATCCCAGGGATCCAAGATCTGCCCGCCACATGCCCTGATCGATTGCGGTCAGATCAAGCGGTCCTTTGGAACCTGGATCACCCGGCCTGACTACAGTTGCGGCGATATCAAGATGCGGTGCACCTTCGGCCACAAAATGCACAACGCCATTGGCATTGGTCATGGATAGCGTCCAACCAGGATCTGACACGTTGGCATTGGACATTTGCATCATGCGCAAGCCCGCTGGCGGGGCACCATGGGCTACATCACCTGAATGTGTGGTCAAGGCCGTATAAATCAGCGCAAAATTCGCCACCAGGACCACCACAAAAGATCCCAGCATCCAAGCCAGAAAATGCCATCCGGTAAAAAGCGATCTGGCAGCAGCTTTTGTCATTTCGGCGCCCGGAAAGTCGTGTTGATCGTAATTAGCTTTTCGGTTTGAATTTCCGTGATTGCAAAGGCAAAGGGCGTGGATTCCTGCAGGCGTGCTGTTTTTGGAACATGGACAAGTACGCGGAATGCACGCTGTTCATCAGCCGGCACGCTTACATCAATGCCACCTTCGTCGGTCGCAGTCTCGCCGACGACTTTTACATCACCATCCGGCAGATCGCTGATCGCCACCCGGAAATGGGCTGGCTGGTAACTGCGGTTTTCAATTTTCAGCGTGTAGCCATTCCGCAGCGACTGATCTGCGAGGACGACATAAAGCGGGTCCCGGTCATGCTGAACGGCAAGCGTAAACGGTGCGCGCGCTTCAAGTGCCAGGGACATGATGCCACCAACAATAAGGATCAGCGTGGTGTAAAGCACGGTTCTGGTACGGATCGGGTCGTGGCTTTCGGGTTTTTTTGCCAGCCGCCGGCCCAGATTATTCAGGGTATCGTATCCGATCAGGCCGGTCGGCTGACCGATCTTGGTCATGACGTCGTCGCAGGCATCAATACACAGCCCGCAGGAAATACACTCCAGCTGCTGCCCATCGCGAATATCGATACCGGCAGGACAGGCGGCGACACATTGGGTGCAGTCGATGCAATCGCCCCGCCCGTCAAATGTTTCGTTCTTGCGATAGGCACCACGCGGCTCGCCGCGATCCAGACGATAAGTCACCGTATAGGTGTCACCATCCATCATCGCACCCTGGAACCGGGAATAGGGACACATATACGTGCAGACCTGTTCACGCATACTGCCCGCCAGCAGATAGGTCGTGGTTGTCAGCACGCCAACGGTGGAATAGGCAACCAGTGGCGCATTAAAAGTCAGGAAATCATGAGCAAGGCCTGGCGCATCTGCAAAATAGAAAATCCATGCGCCACCCGTGGCCATAGCGATTAAAATCCACGCGATATGTTTG
>CAISDR010000208.1 GCA_903884125.1 uncultured bacterium | reverse complement strand
TGCTTGCGATCCGTGATGTCTGTGAAGATCGCCACATGATTGGTGGCGGCCCCATTTGCATCGGTTACTTTTGTCAGGGACAGCCATTCAGGAAATACTTCGCCGGTTTTACGCCGGTTCCATATTTCGCCGGACCAATGGCGATGCTGATTAAGATCGGACCACAGGTGCAGAAAAAATTCCTTTGGCTGGCGGCCTGAGCTGAGCATTTTTGGATCATTACCAACCACCTCTTCGGGCTTATAGCCTGTAATGTCAGTAAACGCCTGATTGACTCTTATAATATGGTTGTTTGCATCGGTAATCATCATACCTTCGCCAGCAGATTCGAACACCGTTGCGGCGACGGCCAGTTCCTGTTCCAGGCGGTTGGCCCGGATAATTCCAGCCAGATCATCAGCCATTTGCGCCAATGGCCCCAAAAGGCTACGATGAAAAAAGCCCCGCTGGGTGCTATAGAGCATCATCACCCAATGGCTGTGCGCGTCCTTGAATATGGGCAGCGCGCAGGATGAGCCAATTTTCCATGCCTCGGCCAGCACCGCCCACGGTTTGCCGACCGCCTCCATCTGAAAATCATCAATAATGACAGATTTACCATCCCGCAGGCTGCGCGCAGCAGGCCCTGTGCCATGGATACTGACCGGATCAATGCTGATCGTAATCCCATCCATATAGTTCGCCGCTGGTCCGGCAATGCCGACCGGTTCGATCTGGCGATTTTCATAATCGGCCCTGCCGATCCAGCACAGACAGATATTAAGGTGATCAACGGCAAGTTTGCATACCTCGGCAAGCAGATCCTGCTGCTGCAAGGATCGCGACATAAGCCGGTGGGTGCCTGCGTGCAGGCGCACAAAATCCGCTGTCTGTTCACGCTCGGTAACATCCGTAAAGGTTGCCGCAACCCCGGACATCTGACCGGTCGACGGATCCGTGATCGGCACTGCGTTGATTGAGATCCAGACAAAGGTCTGATCCGGACGAAATAAGCCCATGATCACGTCACGCACCGGTTTTTCGGTCCGCAGGACTTCGCTCGAAGGGTGGTCATTGCCATCAAATGGCTGACCATGGCGGCGAATGGTGCGCCAGCGCGGGTCATAGGAATCCCGGCCTTCAATCTGATCTGTGGTCAGCCCCAATATGATCAGCGCAGCTTCATTGGCCCAGAGAATCCTGCTGGACAGATCTTGAACAACCACACCTTCGGAAAGCGCATCAAAGGCCGCCGATTGCCATTCCAAAATCATTTTTATGGTCGGCATCGTATTCATATACATCCCCACCGCCACGCCGGAGGCTGTTGTCACCACAGCTTTGCGACGGTTTTCATCCTGATATAGGTCGGGTATGCGAAAGAATATGCGACTTACAAAATTTGTTGAATATTAGGTTGGTGATAAAAAATAAACAATACTAAATATTTAGTTTTGATCAAACCGTATGTTCAGGCACATTAATTTGATTTTGTGATGATTTTTCAAGCCGGACACAATATATAGTCGCCGATGACATTAAAACTGATAAACATTGTTTCAAATTTATTAAAATCTATGCAAATAATATATAATAGTAAATGTAATTAATTTAAAAATTGAAACTAATCTTTCTTCTTACCAAACAGGTCTGTTGAGACCTGCTGGCGAATTGGTGAATACTTCGACACCGTCGTCAGTTACCCCGACAGAATGTTCAAATTGGGCCGAAAGACTCCTGTCTCTTGTAACTGTTGTCCAGCCATCGGGCAGGATCTTTACTTCGGCCCGGCCTGCATTGACCATTGGCTCAATGGTAAAAATCATGCCCGGCTCCAAAACGACACCCCGGCCACTTCGGCCATGAAAGGGGACTTCCGGGGGAGCGTGGAAAATCTGGCCAACCCCGTGGCCGCAAAAATCGGTGACCACGCTAAACCGGTTGGCAGTGGCCACGGCTTCCTGTGCGGCACCCAGATCGCCGGTGGTGGCACCCGGCTTTACACATCGGATTGCCGCCCACATGGCGTCAAAAGTGGCGTCGATCAGCTTCTGCGCCTTGACTGACGCGGTTCCCGCCACATACATCCGGCTGGTATCGCCATGCCATCCATTGACCTTTGGCGTCACATCAATATTCAGTATGTCGCCATCCTGCAGAATTTTCGGGCCGGGAATGCCGTGGGTCGCCACATGGTTGACGGATATGCAACTGGCGTGACGATAGCCGCGATATCCGATGGTCGCGGGAATTGCCCCCTTGTCCAGCATGAATTCCTGCATCAGGGCATCGAGCTTTTCGGTGGTCACGCCGGGCTGTACGAAGGCCGTGATATAATCAAGTGTTTCGGCGGCAATGTGCCCAGCCAGCCGCATTGCCTCGAACGCTTCTTCGGTGTGCAGCAGTACGCCTGCTGGGTGTGGACCAGGCTCGCGTACCCTATAGAATCGGGCATCGTTAAAGCGATTAAGAGACAGGGATTGCGAACTCAATTGGGTAATCTCTGGTTAGTTGGAAATTTTGGACACGTTCATCTGCATCGTCAATGAGCCATGTTTCGGCTTTGATCGCGCACAGCCCGGAATTCATTGTCGGGATAACAGTTCGGCCATTGATTGGCATTGGCAAGCCTGAACCCGAAATCCGCCAGCACGTTCAGATCCTCGACCATACCCGACAGGTCCCAATTTGGATCGAAGGCATCGGCGGGCTGGTGATAGCGCATATCCACATAGGCCTGACGCAGCCGGGTGGCAACGTCGCGTCCGCCCTCCAGCAGATCGCCACCTTCTTTCGCATTGATCATGGGCACGCCGCGTTTTGCGAGTGAAATGTGATCTGAGCGATAATAACCGCCAAGCTCAGGATTTGGATTGGGCGACACGGTACGGCCTTTGGTTTTGAGAATATCCGCCAGCATGTCTTCAAGTTCGGAACCGCCATTGCCGATCACGGTCATATCCCTGGTACGGCCAATCGGCAGCAAGGCATCAAGATTGATACCCCCGGCAATCCGCGCCAGGGGATAAATCGGATTGGCTGCAAAATATTCCGAACCCAAAAGGCCCTGTTCTTCCAGTGTCCAGGCGATAAATAAAACCGAACGATCTGGCGGTGACTTGCGGGCTGCCATCGCTTCGCCGATTTCCAGAATGGCCGAGACACCAATCGCATTGTCAACAGCACCGTGATGAATCTTGTCCGGTCCTGGCGCTGATGCCTTGACCCCCAGATGATCCCAATGGGCTGAATACAGAACATATTCATCCGGCCGCTTTTTGCCCGGCAGTATTCCCACCACATTGCGTGACTTCAGGCGCGTGACGGCAGTGGTCAGGTGAGTTGTGAATTTGAGATCCTTGACCGGTAGCGCGCGAAACCCGGGACGGTTCGCCGCCTGTTTCAGTGACTGATAATCCAGGCCGACCTGTCCCAGCAGTTCGCTGGCGTATTCATGCGTGACCCAGCCCTGAAGTGCGACTTCGCTGGCCCCCTGATCCGGCGTATCAAGCCATGACTTTTCGCCGGAAAAGGAATTGCGCACCACCTGCCAGCCATAGGCCGCAGGTCTGGTTTCATGGATGATGATGACACCGGCTGCCCCCTGACGTGCCGCCTCTTCGAACTTATAAGTCCATCGACCGTAATAGGTCATGGCCTTGCCCTTGAAAAAGGCAGGGTCAGGCTCGGCATCTTCGTTACCTGGATCATTGATCAGCACAAGGACAATTTTGCCTTTCACATCAATGCCCGCGTAATCGTTCCAGTTATATTCCGGGGCAATCACGCCATACCCGGCAAAAACTACCGGCAGGTCATCCAGCGCCAAAGTTGGTTGCCCGTAATGTGGTGTTCCGACCACGATGTCTTCGCCCAGTCGGGGCGTGAGTGTTTTGGCCTTGGATGGATCAGCTGCGCTTGTGACGGTAAATGCAATACTGGATTGTGCCACCTGGGTTACCGTTGTGACCATCGGGACAGTCTGAAAATAGCTTTTGCCATTGCCGGGCTTAATCCCGATACGTTTCATCTCTTTGGCAATCCATTGCGCTGCCGCCTCGCCCGAAGGACTGCCGGGATAACGACCCTGAAAGCGGTCATCTGCCAGCGCCTGATCGCGCATGGAAATATCCTGGGCGGTGATTGCGGGGGTGGTCTTCGGCAGGGCCGGATAATCCGCAGCCAGGATGGGTGTGCCACCCATTGCGATGATCCCCACCAGCCCAAGAAAATTCCAGTGGCGTTTGGAAGTTTGTGTCATCCGGATTTTTTCCTGTGTTTGGGCGAGGGGTAATTCAGATCAGGGTATTCAGCTATTCTGCAGTTTTCCTAGCGCGCCTTGCGCCACATGGGCAGAAATGGCGGCGCATCCGGGCGGGCACGGAATTCATCCCCGGCGACAAATCCGTATCGGGAATATAGCGGCGTATTGCGTGGCTTGGAATTTTCAAGATAGCAGGGCAATTTCTGGGCATCGATATTGGCCAGTGACGCTTCAAGGATCAGCGACCCCACACCTTTGCCCTGCAGACGCGGATCGACACCCAGGAAATATAAATAAAAATGCGGTTCATGTTTGGGATGATGCTGGTCCAGTGCGTTCATTGCCGCAACAACACGGGGCAGACGCACCAGACCCGCAACCCGTATCATGTCGGGTATCAGTCGCAGCGTTTCCAGCAGTCCTGGTGATAGCCCTGCTGCATGGGGTGGCTGCCAGGCGGCAACCGCACCACCGTCGATACCGGCAGCGCTGGCCAGATAGGTGTGGCCCAGCGGAATTGTCATATCCCCGATCAGCCTGTCGATCAGACGATACAGTGCAAAATTAAAACCGGCGTCCGCACGCAGCAGCCAGCGCATGATCACATCATCCGAAAACGCCCGACTTAATATATCAACGACCTTGGCACGCTGTGGTGCGGCGGCGATAATTGGGGCGCCAGCCGCCTGACGCAGCGCAAATGTTTCATCCGGATTCATGAATTAAGTTTAATTCCGATGCCGGCCAATGGCTATAGGTGTGATCGTAATATTTTTTCCATTGTGACCTGTCGGCAGGAATAGTGAGCAAGGTTCGGCAGGATATGAACCGCGCGTGTATCGGGCAATAATTTCCCCAGATTAGTGCCCATAATCGCTGGCGCCCAATGATCATCTGCGCCGTGGTAAATGATTACTTTAGTACCAAGTCCTAAGACACGATGTGCCCAGGGACGAACATAGGCGTGCATCTCGCGGACATATCCAGCCACCGCCTGTTGCAGCGAAAACTGCAGGGCCGCATCAATTTCCAGGCGGAAATTCGGCTCGCGAGCAAGCGCACCTTCCGCGCCGGTCGCGTTTCCAAAAAGCTGGTGATAGAAAATGTCCGGCGCGATTGTAACGCCGATGGCCTGCAGCATCGAGAACAGGCGAAAAACAAATACTGGTGCCCGCGCCATTTTGAATACGAGCGCACCTGCCATAAGCGAAAGGTAGTCGCCTGTTTCAAGTGGTGCCGCGGGCGAGATCAGATAAATTCGAGCGGGCGGCTGTTTCATTTTTGCAGCGACCATCAGGGCGATAAATGCACCCAGTGAAAACCCGATGAATTCCATCGGGGCACTTTTGGCATACGCGCCGAGAAATACGGCGAGTTCTTCGATATAGGTGTCAAAATCCAGATCGGGTGCGCGGTCAAATCGATGTACTGCAAAAAGCAACACACCTGCTTCCTGCGCAATCAAATCGAACTGCGCACATTCGCCCGCAAATCCGGGCGCGCCGTGGAAATAAAAAACCGGCCTGCCAGTGGGATCGCCGTATTGATCAAGCGCAAAATTAGTGGGATCAGCCATTTGAGATTGAGCCGGGACAATAATACAAAATCACATCGTGGAAACAAAAAGGCCCGCCGATGTAACCGGCGGGCCAAAGTGTAACTATTCTGGATGGACTAACGGCCCAACCGGAACTTGATCACCGCGCGGCGTCCCGGTGTGTCCACCTTGACCCCGTTGATTTCGCCAGGCGTATAAACCCAGTGAATAAGTGCATTCATGGCGGCGGAGTCAAAGACCCCTTCCGGCACCGAGCGCACGACAGTCGGATTTTTCACCGAACCATCGGTAGCGATCGTGAATTCAATTTCCACCTCACCCTCACGGCCCAGCTCAAGTGCGCGATCGGGATAACGCGGGTTGACCTTGGAAACAGGCGATGGATATTTCGGCAGAATATCAGCCGGTGCTGCCGGTGGCGGCGGTGGCGGCGGTGCCTCGCGCGTTACGGCTGTGATCGTATTCGCACTGGTATTCACCGGCGCCTGAATCGAAATTTCGGGCGGCGGGACAAACGGCGGCGGCGGCGCTGTCAACTTTGGCGGCGGCGGCGGCGGCACATCTTCTTTTGGCTTTTGCTCTTCGATCACCTGGGTTTCCAGGGGGCCTTTAAGAATTTCAACGGCGGCGGTGCCCAAACCTGTGATCAGGAAATAAACAAGAACGATATGCATAACGATGACGATGCCGATGCCCGTCAGGCTACGCATTCCTTTCTGCTTTTTGGCAAACTCGCCGTAACGCAACTGCCCAACCATCATTTCAACTTCTCCATCACCGATAGGTCTTTGCCTTGCGTCTGCGAAAATTTACAAATCTGACTTTGATTCAAGCCACCCAAACTATGGGGTCAGTTTGATCTTGGGGTTCTGCTTGATGGCAAGAATCCACAACCGGGCCAGATCAGCCGTGCCGTCTGTACCTGTTACTGTTCCAAACACCGTCAACGCCTTGGATTGCTGACCGGCGGCAATATAGGCCAGAGCCAGATGAATCTTGGCATCTTCCTTGTGCTTGAACTCCGCTTTTGCGAGTGCCGGTTCAATAATCGCAATGGCCTTGTCGGCGTGGCCATAACCAACATAGGCATAGCCAGCAGCGACAATATCATCACCCTTTTTCAGATTGCCCTGCGCCTCAGTCACCTTGGCCTCGATCTCGGCTTCTTCTTTGGTGGCTGAGTCATTGACCATGTTACGCAGGCGATTATGACGTTCGGCCTGCTGGCCGGTACCCAGAATTTTGCTGGCAAATCCCCGTTCGACAATCTGCTTGGCTTCGCCTGCGGCACCTGCAATCAGGGCATATTGCGCGACTTCCATAAAGCGGCTGTCACCGGTCAGTGTGCCGATGGCATAATCAAGACGCCCGACATCCAGCGCCAGCCGATCGGCAAAGCCCGGACGGTTCGACACGGCCTTGATCAGATCGACCCAATATTCCCGCTTGGGATAATAGGTGACCAGTTGTTCGCGCGCCTTGAAAAGATTTGCGCCATCTTTCAACTGTGAATAACAGGCAGCCAAAAGCTGAAATGAACCTTCTTGGGGCGTACGTTCCGCCTTCAGGTCGCTGGCAACCTGCTCTTGCTGAATCTTCACCGCATTTCCGCAATCGTTGGTCAGATAATAGGACTGCGCCATCATCGCCTTCATCTGCGGATTATTACCACCTGCCTGGAAGTATTTATTCGTCCAGGAAATGGCCTTTGCATACTCCTTTGACTGATAGCTGAGTGCACCCAGCGCTTCGAGTGCGCGCACCTGCTCAGGCTGGCCCAACTTGCCGGATGCCAGCAGGGCTTCATAGGAATGAATGGCCCCGGCATTATCGCCTGATGCCGTGGCGATTGCCGCACGCATCTGTTCGATTATGAAGTTTTCATACGGACACCGGTTGGCGACGCCTTCTGCCTTTTTTAGTTCAGCATTGGCATCCTTGATGTTCTTTGACTTCACCGCATTAGCGGCTGCCTGCAGTGGCTTGCCGACTTCAGGTCGTGCCGAACTATCATTACATTCCGCTGCCCATGCGGTGATCGGCATGCAAATCAATAACGCACCAAGGCCAAGGCCACGTAACAAGGTCATCAATATAGGTCCTATTCGAGGAATTGTTCGTTGCCGACCAGCCCGAGCTTTTTAACGCCCAGACGCTGCGCATCGGCCATAACCCGCGCCACAGCGGCATATTTCACCAGCTTGTTCGGCTTGAGGTGAACTTCGGGCGTGTCAGGACCTTTTGCTGCTTCGACCAATTTCGAATCCAGCATGGCTCGGTCAGTGATCTGCTGACCATCCCAGAAAATCGTGCCATCAAAATCGATATCGATCGTGACAACCGTCGGGGGTACCGGTGGTGGTGGTGGATTGCCTGTGGGCATATCCAGTTTGATCGAGTGCGACTGAATAGGAATTGTGATGATGAACATGATCAGCAACACCAGCATCACGTCAATCAGCGGGGTGGTGTTGATGTCCATAATGACATCAGATTCGCTCGAACTCGAGCCGACATTCATCGACATTTTAAAGTCCTTCCTTAACCGCCGTTAGGCGGCGGCTCGGTGATGAAGGCCACTTTGAAAATCGACATGCGTTGGCATGCGACCATCACGCGCCCGACGAATTCATACCGTGCGTCCTGATCGGCACGGATATGTACAGCCGGTTGCGGCTCCATCACTGCCACATTCCTGAGACGTTCCAGCAGGATGGGCATGTCGATTGGCTGGGTGTTCCAGAACAGGTCGCCATCCCGGTTGATCGCCAAAATGATGTTTTCCGGCTTGGTCTGTGTTGGCTGATTAACTTCCTTTGGCAGGGTCAAGGGAACCTGCTGCACCACGACCGGGATCGTGATCAGGAAGATAATCAGCAACACGAGCATGACGTCGACAAGTGGAGTCGTGTTGATGGTCGAGTTGAGTTCTTCTTCCTCGCCGTCTGACGAGCCGACGTTCATCGACATGGTTAAGCAGCCTTGCTGGTGGATTTCGCTGCCGCCAGCAGGACCTGGTGAAGGTCGGCACCGAAGTTACGCACCTTTTCCATGGCAGCCTTGTTACGGCGCAGCAGGAAGTTATAGCCCAGCACGGCGGGAACGGCCGTTAACAGACCGAATGCAGTCATGATCAAGGCTTCACCGACGGGACCGGCAACCTTGTCGATGGAGGCCTGACCGGCGACGCCGATGGCGGTCAGCGCGTGGTAGATACCCCACACCGTACCGAAAAGACCGATGAACGGTGCTGTCGAACCAACGGTTGCCAGGAACGCCATGCCGCCTTGAAGGTCATTATTGATCTGATCGATCGCGCGTTGCAGCGACAGGGTCACCCAGGTGTGCAGGTCAATCTGTTCCAGCAGGGCGCCGTCATGATGTTCAATCGACTTCATGCCGTTCTCAGCCACAAAGCGGAAAGGGCTGTCTTCACGCAACGACTTTGAGCCGTCTGTGAGCTTCTTGGAGGTCCAGAACTTGTCAGCGGCTTCCTTGGCTGCCGCCAGGATCCGGTATTGTTCGTAATATTTGGTAAACATGATGTACCAGGTGCCCACTGACATGATGATCATGGCAATCAGGGTGCCGCGGGCAACGAAGTCACCCTGGGTCCACAACGCTTCCAGGCCGTAAGGATTGGAAATGGTTTCCTTGGCTACTTCTGCCGTTTCTTGGGCAAAGGCCGGAAAAGCAGCCGCCGTTAGTGCGCCAACTGCAAAAACGGTGAGATAACGGGCTCTGAACATCT
>CAISDR010000207.1 GCA_903884125.1 uncultured bacterium | reverse complement strand
CGATGAATGGGCGGATGATCCGGTCTCGCTCAACCATTGCCTCGAAGATATTGCCCGTGCGGATATCCTGTTTGTGGGCATGCTGTTTCTGGAAGACCACTATCGTCTGGTGCTGCCCGCTATTGAAGCACGCAAGGATCAATGTGATGCAGTGGTATGCTGTCTGTCGGCGGCCGAGGTCATGCGCACCACACGTGCCGGTCGCTTTTCAATGTCGGGCACGGCCACAGGCGCCATCGGACTGCTGAAGCGTCTGCGCGGCGGGACCAAGTCCGGTTCCAGCGGTCATGGCCAGATGAAAATGCTCAAGCAGCTGCCGAAACTGCTGCGCTTTATTCCGGGAACCGCACAGGACGTGCGCGCCTACTTCCTGACGCTGCAATATTGGCTGGCGGGATCCGATGTCAATCTGGCCAACATGGTGCGCCTGCTGGTCAGCCGTTATGCACAAGGTCCGCGCAAATCCGCCGCAGCCCTTCTGCGTCCCGGCATGCCAGTTGATTATCCTGATATCGGGCTGTATCACCCGCGCGCCAAAGGCCGGATTGTTGATCAGATAAAGCATCTGCCCATGGGTGGAACAAGGGGCACAGTGGGTGTGCTGGTGCTGCGGTCATATCTTTTGTCGGATAACGCGGCGCATTATGACGGTGTGATTGCAGCGCTTGAGGCCCGTGGCCTTTCGGTCGTCACTGCCTTTGCCAGTGGTCTGGACCAGCGCAGTGCCATCGAGCGCTATTTCATGAAGGGCGGCGTGCCGACCATTGATGCCATGGTGTCGCTGACCGGTTTCTCGCTGGTTGGCGGACCGGCCTTCAATGACAGCAAAGCTGCGGAAGAAATGCTGGCAACGCTGGATGTACCCTATGTTCTGGCGCATCCGGTTGAATTCCAGACACTTGAACAATGGGGCGCCGATGCCCGCGGCCTGATGCCGGTTGAAGCTACGATGATGGTGGCGCTGCCAGAGCTGGACGGTGCGATTGCCGGCATGACCTATGGCGGGCGCACCAGTCGCGCTGTTGGCGAAGATCGCCGCAATATGATTGTTCATGATGAACGGGCGAACATGCTGGCGGCACGCGTTTCCAAACTGGTCGCCTTGCGCCGCGCGGATCGTGCCAGCCGCAAAATCGCCATCGTATTGTTCAATTTCCCGCCCAATGCCGGCGCGGTTGGAACAGCAGCGTTTCTCAGCGTATTCGAATCTTTGCACCGGACACTGGGTGCGCTGAAGCAGGCGGGTTACACGGTTGATTTTCCCGATACAGTCGATGCACTTCGGGCAAACCTCATCGAAGGGAATTCGGCCCGCTATGGCATGCAGGCCAATGTCGCGGTGCGTATTCCGGTTGATGATCACATCAGGCGCGAACCGCATCTGGATGCGATTGAAGCACAATGGGGATCAGCACCGGGACGACAGCTCGCCGATGGTGCCAGCATATTTGTGCTGGGCGAAACCTATGGCAATGTCTTTGTCGGCCTTCAGCCATCATTCGGGTATGAAGGCGATCCGATGCGGATGCTGTTTGAAAAAGGCTTTGCGCCGACGCATGCCTTTTCAACCTTCTATCGCTGGATACGCGAAGATTTCGGCGCGCACGCCGTATTGCATTTCGGCACCCATGGTGCGCTGGAATTCATGCCGGGCAAACAGGTGGGCCTGTCGGGGGAATGCTGGCCTGATCGCCTGATCGGCGACCTGCCGAATTTCAATCTTTATGCATCAAACAACCCGTCGGAAGGCACGATTGCCAAACGTCGGGCATCAGCAACGCTGATCAGCTATCTGACCCCGCCTGTCGTTCATGCCGGTCTGTATCGCGGTCTTGTCGATCTGAAACAGTCGCTGGACCGCTGGCGCACAGATGCCGATATAGCCAGTCACGAAGAAGGCCGCGATCTTGCCAGCCTGATTCAGGCACAGGCGGCGGGGCTGGACCTGGTTCCAGCCGAGCCGGTTTGGACACTCGACCTTGACCGTCATGTCGAGGCGTTGCGCCGTCAGGTGATCGAGCTTGAAAACACACTTATCCCTTTCGGCCTGCATGTGATCGGCAAACCGCCAGGTGATGCCGAACGCGCGGAAATGTTGGATGCGGCTGGCATTACCGATCCTGAAAAGCGTCGTGAAATGGATGCGCTGCTGGCGCGGGACAATGAATTGCCAGCGATCATTCATGCGCTCGACGGTGGTTTTATCCGGCCTGCACCCGGTGGCGATCTGCTGCGCTCGATGGATGTGCTGCCAACCGGTCGCAACATTCACGGATTTGATCCCTTCAAGCTGCCATCAGCCTTTGCGGTTCAGGATGCGGCCCGTCAGGCGGACCGGTTACTGGCGCGTCATACCAGCGATGGCAGCCCCATGCCGGAAACCATCGCCATGGTTTTGTGGGGCACAGATAATCTCAAGACCGAAGGCGGGCCAATCGCCCAGGCGCTATGGCTGATGGGTGCCGAACCACGTCATGACAGTTATGGCCGGCTTGCCGGTGCACGGCTGATCCCGCTTGAAGTGCTGGGGCGTCCGCGCATTGACGTGATGGTTACCCTGTCCGGCATATTCCGCGACCTGTTGCCCTTGCAGACCAAACTGCTGGCCGAGGCCGCATTGCTGGCAGCCAGTGCTGATGAACCTGTGGCCCAAAACTTTATCCGCAAACATGTGCTGGCTTTTCAGGCTGAACATGGTGGCTCTATCGAGGATGCGGCCCTTAGGGTCTTTGGCAATGCCGACGGTGCTTATGGTGGCAATGTCAATCTGCTGGTGGATTCCGGCCGCTGGGCCGAGGAAAACGAACTGGCCGATGCATTCGAGGCGCGCAAGGGTTTTGCCTATGGCGTCAGTGGCAAGCCGCAGCGTTCGGACAAGGTGATGCGCCATGTCCTGGCAAGCGTTGATGTGGCCTATCAGAATCTGGATTCAATCGAAGTCGGTGTTACCACGGTTGATCACTATTTCGACTCGCTGGGTGGTATTGCCCGCGCGGTACAGCGCGCAAAGGGCAGTGCAGCGGCGGTCTATATCGGTGACCAGACCCGGTCATCCGGTACGGTGCGCACATTGTCCGAACAGGTCGCACTTGAAACCCGTTCGCGGGTTCTGAACCCCAAATTCATCGAGGGTCTGCTTGAGCACGGCTATGAAGGTGTGCGCGAGCTGGAGGCCCATGTGACAAATACATTGGGCTGGTCGGCCACAACCGGTCAGGTGGCCCCATGGGTCTATCAGCAACTGGCCCAGACACTGATGATGGATGGCGCTTTGCGTGAACGCATGGCGGCACTGAATGCGACGGCTGCATCCAAAATCGCAGACCGTCTAATTGAAGCAACCGAGCGTCGGTACTGGTCACCTGATGACAATGTCATGCAGGCACTGCGCCGTGTTGCACATGATCTGGAGGATCGTATGGAAGGTATCACCGTGGGGGCCGCAGCATGAGCATTATAGCACCTGTCCGGCCAATTATTCGCAGCGACATTGCCGCCGCCATGAAAGATGGGGAAGGTTCGGTCCAGCATCACATGGACCCCAGCCTTCAGATTGAAACCGCCAAGGTCTTTGCGATCTATGGCAAGGGCGGCATTGGCAAAAGCACAACCTCGTCCAATCTGTCGGCTGCCTTTTCCAAACTTGGAAAACGTGTGTTGCAGATCGGATGTGATCCCAAACATGACAGCACGTTCACCCTGACCAAACGTCTGGTTCCGACCGTGATTGATGTTCTGGAAAGTGTGAATTTCCATTCCGAAGAACTGCGCGTCGAAGACTTCGTCTATGAAGGCTATAACGGCGTGATGTGTGTGGAGGCCGGTGGCCCGCCGGCCGGTACCGGCTGTGGCGGCTATGTGGTTGGCCAGACCGTGAAACTGCTTAAAGAACATCACCTGCTTGAAGATACCGATGTGGTGATTTTTGATGTGCTGGGTGATGTGGTGTGCGGTGGATTTGCCGCCCCCCTGCAACATGCTGAACGCGCGCTGATTGTTGCTGCCAATGACTTTGACAGCATTTTTGCCATGAACCGCATCGTGGCGGCAATCAAGGCCAAGTCCAAAAACTATCAGGTCAGACTGGGTGGTGTGATTGCCAACCGGTCAGCAGGCACCGATCAGATCGACAAGTTCAACAAGGCAACGGGCCTGTCGACCCTGGCGCGATTTCCCGATCTTGACGTGATCCGCCGGTCGCGGCTGAAAAAGGCGACCCTGTTTGAAATGGACGAAAGTCCCGAACTGCTCGCGGTGCAGCGTGATTATCTGGCGCTCGCTGAAACCTTGTGGGCAGGAACGGAAGAATTCACACCTTCAGCACTCAAAGACCGCGAGATATTTGATCTGCTGGGGTTTGAATAATGCCCACCGCCACCTACCAGCACCGCAAGGGCCAGCTGGAAACCTATTTCGATCGCACGGCTTTTGAAGCCTGGGCGCGGATGACATCGGATGTACCGCTCAGCGGCATTCGGGCCACCGTACGCGCGGGCCGGGATGCCATGCGGCAGACATTACTGGACTGGCTGCCAGCCGACATGCGTGGCGCACGCCTGTTGGATGCTGGCTGCGGGACAGGAGCCTTGGCTGTAGAGGCAGCGCGGCGGGGAGCTGATGTGCTTGCCGTCGACATCTCTCCCAGCCTGATCCGCCTGGCGCAGGAACGCATTCCTCCCGCGTTAAATGCGCAAGACCCGCAAGTGGGTGCCGACCAGCGCCTGCAAGGGGGGCGGATCGAATTTCACGTGGGTGACATGCTGAACCCCGATTTCGGGCGGTTCGATTATGTCGTCGCCATGGATTCACTGATCCATTACAAGGCCAGCGATATCGCCAGGGTTATCAATTCCCTGTCTGATCGCACCAGCTCCGCTGTGCTGTTCACATTCGCACCGCGAACCGTGCTGTTGTCGATCATGCATGCCGCGGGCCGCATGATTCCCAATTCCGACCGCGCCCCGGCCATTGAGCCGGTGTCGGAACATGCGCTGCGGCGCATTCTGGAACCACAGGCAGCGCTGGCTGGCGGCCGTCTGGGCCGGACTCGGCGGATTGCCAGCGGATTTTATACCAGCCAGGCGATGGAGGTTCTGGGCGCATGATTGCAGTCAACGACCGGCTGTCGAAAATCTGGGCCCAGATCGGCCCGGAGTTCCTGCCGTTTGCTGATGCGGCCAGTGCCGAACTGCCTCTGGGCCGTCTGTTGCGCCTGTCTTTGTTTCAGGTATCGGTCGGCATGGCGATTGTCCTGATGATCGGCACCCTGAACCGCGTGATGATTGTTGAACTTCATGTACCTGCATGGCTGGTCTCGGTGATGATTTCCCTGCCGGTCATTCTGGCCCCGGCGCGCGCGCTCGTCGGCTTCAAGTCTGACCACCATAGGTCGGTGCTGGGCTGGCGGCGGGTGCCCT
>CAISDR010000206.1 GCA_903884125.1 uncultured bacterium | reverse complement strand
TGTTGATATCGATGATAAATCCTGCCCGTGTTGCGGCAGCGATCTTCATGTGATCGGCGAAGATAAATCAGAGCGGTTGGATGTCATCCCGTCCCAGCATCGCGTACTGGTCACCCGCCGTCCCAAATACGCCTGCCGTTCCTGCACGGACGGCGTCGTCCTGGCTGCTGCACCGGCGCGACTGATTGAAGGCGGCCTGCCCACCGAGGCCATGGTCGCTCATGTGCTGGTCGGCAAATATGCCGATCATCTGCCGCTCTATCGGCAACATCAGATCCTGGCCCGCCAGGGCATTGATATTGACCGATCCTGTCTGGCTGATTGGGTGGGCCGGGCCGCCTTTGCACTCAGGCCGGTCACGGCGCGCATGCTGGACGTTCTAAAACAGTCGAGCAAATTGTTCTGTGACGAGACCTCGGTCCAGGTGTTGGACCCCGGAAAGGGTAAAACCAAAAAGGGTTATCTATGGGCCATCGCCCGGGATGACCGACCTTGGAGCGGTTCTGCTCCGCCTGGTGTCGTTTACGTCTATGCCCCAGGTCGTGCCGGTAAATACGCGCTCGATGCCCTCAAAGGATTCCAGGGCGTGCTGCAGGTCGACGGCTATGGCGGCTACAATGCGCTGACCGATGAACGCCGGCCCGAGCAGCCATTGGATCTGGCCTTTTGCTGGGCCCATTGGCGGCGCGACTTCTTTGATCTTGCCAAGAACGGCAATGCGCCAATCGCTGCCGAGGCTATTCTGCGGATCAAGGCGCTTTACAAAATTGAAGAAGACATCCGCGGCCAGACCGCTGACGAACGCCGTACCGTTCGTCAGGCCAAATCAAAACCGTTGATCGATGATCTCTACGACTGGCTTGCAAAGAAGCTGCCGCTTCTGCCTCAGAAAGGCGGCATTGCCGAGGTCATTCGTTATGGCATCAAGCGGCGTGCGGGGTTCACGCGGTTCCTTGATGACGGTCAAATCGAAATTGACAACAACACCGTCGAACGCAGTATCCGTCCGATACGCTGAACAGAAAAAATGCGTTAACGACGATTGTTGCGTAACGATGTGCGCTAATTCATATTGTTGGTGATACGGCTGTTCGCTTTTGTTTCTCTCATCCATAACGCGGTTGCCAGGGCAATTGCCGAGCATATGGTGACATACCAATAGAAGTAGCTTTCAACACCCTGCTGCTTCAGCCAAAGTGCGACGAATTCTGCTGTGCCACCAAATAATGATCCCACAAGTGCATGAGGTAGTCCTACGCCCAATGCTCGGATTTCGGTTGGAAAGAGTTCGGCCTTAAATAGCGCGCTTATTGCAGTGTAAGGACTTAGCGCGGCCATTGCGAAAATCACGAGAACAAGTGCCTCAGTACGATCGGTTGTTGTACTGATGGCGGTCAACAGTGGATATGTGGTCAGCACGCCCAGTACGCCAAATGCGATCAATAGGGGACGCCGTCCTACAAGATCGGAAAGCCAACCCATTATCGGCTGCAAAATCATGAACACAAGCAGTCCAACAGTCGTTATCTGGGTTGCCGTATCTTTTGGAAAAGCCGCCGTGTTCGTCAGAAATTTCTGCATGTAGGTTGTGAAAGTGTAGAATGCGACCGAACCACCGAGGTTCAGTCCTAATACTACGATTACCTCGCGATAATAAATTCTGAGAGAGGCCCATGGCGAGACGGATGCGACCTTACTGCGTACTGTCTCAAAGCTCTGCGACTCCTCAAGTTGCAGCAACAGGCGCAGTGCAAGAAGCGACATGATACCGCCAATGATGAAGGGAATACGCCAACCCCACGCGTTGAGCTCAGCGGGTTCCATCACCTGCTGCAGAACCACAAGGAGCGCCATTGCCATTAACTGCCCAAGTATCAGGGTCACATAGAGAAAGCTTGCCTGGAATCCTCGGCTTTTTGGCGTGGCCACTTCGCTTATATAAGCGGCCGCGCTGCCGAATTGGCCACCCATACTTAAACCCATGATAATGCGAGCAGCCAAAAGCGCTATGGGCGCCAGAATGCCGACTTGCTCGTAACCGGGCGTGAAACCAATAACGAAAGATCCTAGACTCATCAAAACCATGGAGAAAACCATTGCTTTGCGTCGTCCGGCGTAATCCGCATAACGCCCCATTATCCAGCCGCCGAGCGGCCGAAAAATAAAGCCTGCCGCAAAGATACCGGCAGTTTTCAAAAGTTGAGAGGTCTGGTCGCCTACCGGAAAAAAGCTGTTGGCAAAGTAAAGTGCAAAGGCTGAATAGGCAAACCAGTCAAACCACTCAACAAAATTACCAACGGAACCGCCGATGATCAGACGCACACGTGAAGACTTGTCGCCTGACATCAGAGAGTTCTCCTTAAACCTGTCCCAAAAATGACAAGATCACTGCGAGGCGGCCTACCTTCCCATGGAGACATTTCCCGCTTGAGATAGCGTCAGGACAGGGCAGATGAATGAACATCAGTGTGACTTGGACTCTGACAGAGGCGCGGCCATGAGGATCCGGGCGTCTGCAATCGTGCAGCCTGTGGGTCCTGCGATTACAGGGTTCAAGTCTATTTCCGTTATGCTTGGATGCGCGATGGCCAGATCAGACAGTTTTACAATCAGATCAATCAAGGCATCTCGGTTGACTGGGGAGCCACCTCGTACGCCATCCAGCACGGCGGCATGACGAATATCAGTCAGCATTTCCACAGTATCGGCCCTGCTGACAGGTAGCGTTCGGAAGGTTACGTCCTTCATGACCTCAACGAAGACGCCGCCCAAGCCAAATATCATGACCTTGCCAAATATGGGGTCAGTTGTGATACCCAGAATTAGCTCAACGCCTGGGGCGGCCATAGGTGTGATCAAAACCCCATTGATTACTGCGTCGGGCGCACGCCTGTGCACGTCGTCAAGCAGGCCACGAACTCCTTCGGAGATCGCAGAGGATCCGGACAGTCGAAGACGAACGCCGCCGACATCGGATTTATGCAGGATATCGCGGGAGACTATTTTGGCGGCAACCGGCACAGAGACGAGATCTGCCGGGAGACCGTTCACATCTGACGGACCTTTTATTACTTTAAATGCAGGGACGGCAATCCCGGATGTTGCAAGAAACTGCATAGCTTCCGGTTCAAGCAATGCACTTCTTCCCTCGGCTTCAACCTGCTTTAGGAGATTAACTGCTTTTATATTTTCAATGTGCTTGGCTGGGACAGCCTGGCTCTTACGATCAAGGCCGGCACGATATTCCTGCAATCCCACGAGGCATGAAACAGCTACTTCGATCGAGCGAACGATCACGATTCCACCTTCGCGCATAATGCGCATTGGTTCAGTGTTCCATTCAGCATAGTGGCTCTGCACAATGATCGGCTTGCCGAATTCCTGTGACGCGGCAACTAAAGCACTTGCTGCAGCGGCTTCGGCAGCTCGAATTTCATCTGTATTATTACGACACTGGTATCCGCCTACGAATCCCACAGAGAGCAGCGCGTCTATTTCCGGATCGGAGAGAATTGCACGCGCGCATGGCCCAAGATAACGTGGATGGGGATCTGTTGCGCCGCCAAAATCGACCGGGTTTGAAAGCTGGGTCGCATTCGGGGTAACCGATTTCAGTGCGGCTTCGCTTTGAGCATTCAGGCGTGGCAAAACGATGCCACGGTCAGTCAATGCATCAGCAGCCTGGGAGATAACGCCCCCACCTTCCGACAGAAGGCCGACCCGGCGAGCGGGCTTGCCCCCGTGATGGGAAAGGGCTTCGGCAACGGCGAACATTTCATCGGACCGCTCAACAACGACAATACCTGCTTGTCGCATTGCTCCCTTGGCGACGGCATAGTCGCCAGCCAAAGAGCCCGAATGGGACCGTGCAGCCGCCTGTCCCTGTTGCGTACGTCCTGCCTTGTACAGCACGACCGGCTTTTGGGTTGTTACTTTATGTGCAGCGGCTATGAAGTCAGCACCGTTCTTCAGACCTTCGGCATAGACGATAACCGCACGGGTATCCTCATCATCGCCAAAATACCGAAGATATTCAGCAAAACTGATATCGCTTTCATTGCCCATGCTAATGAAGGTCGTAAATCCAGCCTGGCCATTACGGATACTGCTGGTCATGACCGACATCGCCACATTGGCGGATTGTGACATCATTCCGAGTGAGCCCTTGTAGACGCCGGGCCAGCCCACCATGTTCAAATTGGTGTGGGCGTCGAAGATTCCATTGGTATTAGGTCCGACCACCCTCACGCCATAGCGCTTTGCAACCTCAATCGTGCGTGCTTCAAGCTCCGCACCTTCGGCGCTTGCCTCGCCAAATCCACCAGCGAGCACAACCGCGCCCTTCACACCCTTTTCGCCACATTCGGCAATCATGGCCGGGGCAGCATGCGCGGGGGTACAAACAAGTGCTGTATCAATCGAATAGGGAACTGCAGCAAGACTGGGGTAACATGGCAGTCCCTGGATTTCGCTCTCTTTGGGGTTAATTGGGGCAATCCGCCCTGCATACCTCTGCCTTAATAACGCTTCAATTGCGCGATAGCCGCGTTT
>CAISDR010000205.1 GCA_903884125.1 uncultured bacterium | reverse complement strand
CCAGCCGTATCATCTGTTCCAGAAAGAGCACCCAACCCCGCGACCGGCAAACCGGGAAAATGTCAGACATTGATGATTGGCATGATGTTTTGGCAATTCGGCCATTCGGTTTTGCGGACATGCAATTGTTGATTTTCGCAGATATCACGACCATGATTTTCTCGCGCGACAGAACGATTTTTCTCGAACTGCCGCGGCCCCCTATGGGCGTTTCCTCCCAAACTCTGGTCATCCCGATACACCGGGATGACCTTTTTTTGCCCATGGATCGACCAGCTAAACTTACCGGAGTCTTGAAGTTCGGTTTGCCGAGTACGCCGCCATCGAAGCAAATCGTATCAAAGGATTTTGAATGTAGGCAGCGTGTCCGCCAGATCGCTTGAACGCCAAGCGAACAGGGCGAGATATCGTTGTTCCGTGTTGCGGTGCTGATTGGCGCAGCTGAATTATTGACGCATCCAATATGGCAAATGAATGCTCAGAACGTACTTTGCCCCGGGAAAAATCAACGTTGGCGGGTCAAAGGTTTAACTGACCTGGGGATGAATTTTCCGTGTCCAGGTTTTCCGACAATTGTTCCGTTATTCATTACGGTAATCCCTCTGACAATTGTCCGCCTTGGCCATCCCTTCAGGCGCCAGCCATCGTACAAACTGTAGTCCGAGTATGACCCAAGCTCTTCAGACCGGACCTCTCTTTCGAAATTGGCGTCCACAAGCGTAAAGTCAGCATCAGCTCCAATGGCAATTACGCCCTTCTGAGGCAAATTGAAGATCGAGGCGGGAGCCTCGCAAAGTACCTGAGCGATCCGTTGCAGTGATATTTTGCCCTTGTGATATCCCTGATCCATCAATACCGGCAGGATTGTTGCTGTACCCGGGAATCCCTGTGATGCCTGCCACAAGGGTTTTTCCTTGGTAGACCGCTTCCGGGGGACGTGGTCTGAGGCTACAACGTCGATTGAGCCGTCAGATAGACCCTCCCACATGGCGTTGACATCATCCTTGCTGCGAAAAGGGGGATTGGCCTTTCCCATGCCGGCAAGGTCGCTGTCCTCGTCATGCGTCAGGTAGTGGGGGCAGGTTTCAACGAACACATTATCATAGCGGTCCCGCCACCGTCTTACTTCGTCCAAGGCCATCCGGGTTGAAAGGTGGGGGATATAAATCCTGGCACCCAGGTGCTCCGCACAATACATCGCACGCAACACGCTCACGGCCTCAGTGAAGGGCGGCTTTACGCTGGCCCAGTCTTTAAGGGTATTCATCCCGCTTGCATGGGACTCCATTCTGAACCTGTTGACCAACTCAATATTTTCGGTGTGAACAACAACAGTCACATCACCCAATGATGCCGCTTTTTCGAGAAGGCGATAGAGGTATCCGTCATCCGTTCCATCCAGCCCGAGATATCGGCCTTCCTCTCCCTTGAAGTTCATGAAGTATTTGAAAGAGGTGACGCCGTATTTCGTAACGTAGCTTTCCAGCTCCTGCAGGTGCGCT
>CAISDR010000204.1 GCA_903884125.1 uncultured bacterium | reverse complement strand
GCCGCCGCCGCCAGCCCGGCATTGGCGGGCTGGCTTTTTACCGCCAGCCCGTTTGCCTGGCCATTTGTGATCGGCGGGCTGATCAAGATCGCCTATGATCTGGCCCTGTTGGCGCAGGTGAGCGAACCTAAAACGATCAGTCCCGAAAAATGAAATCCCCCGGCGCCGGTGTCCGGGTTCTTGTCCAGTAATCGACCAGTGGGAATGGCCAGTTCTGGCTGACCCGGCCCCTGGCGTTTTTGTACCAGCTGGTGACCTGCTCAACACCCCAGGCCATCAGTTTATTTCCCGCATCAACTTCCGCATTGAACGTGTCGTGCACATCCTGGCGACATTCAATGGCCTTGTGTCCGCCCTGGATCAACAGCTTCAGGCAGCCCATGATATAGCGCACTGAGCATTCCGAAAAAAAGATGATCGATCCGTTCACCACGATATTGGTATTTGGGCCATATAGCAAAAACAGGTTCGGAAAATTCGGTACAGTCATGCCCAGATAGGCGCGTGCATCACCATCCCATTGCTGATGCAGATCCACGCCATTGCGACCGCTGAATTTCATTGGCATCAGGAAATCACTGGCGGTAAATCCCGTGCCATAGATGATGACATCGACTTCATGAATTTTTCCATCAGCGGTTTCGATGCCGTTTGGCACAATCCGTTTGATCGGGCTGTCGGTCAGGTCCACATTGTCCCGGCATAGCGCACTGATCCATACACCATTATCACGCACCGACCTTTTGCCGCCCATGGGATATTGCGGGACAAGCTTGGGCGCCAGATCCGGTTTGGCACCAGCCTGCGCCACAATCAGCGCCTCGAGCATACTGCGCAACAGCATATTGGTTTCGCTGACGGCGGTTTTTGGTCCGGTCCAGTTCGGATCGACCTTAACATAATCATAGATACCATCGGTCAGCATCCAGAACAGCCAGAAGCGATACCATTTCTCATAATAGGGAACATGACGCAGCAGCCATTTTTTGCCCTCGCTTACCTTGTCATGATAATTCGGCGTTGGCCCAAGCCAGGGGGGCGTGCGCTGGAAAACGGTCAGATGACCGACCTTTGGCGCAATTTCCGGCACAAACTGAAAAGCGCTGGCGCCTGTGCCGATGACCGCAACCCGCTTGCCTGTCAAATCCACATCATGTCGCCAGCGTGCTGAATGAAAACTGGTTCCCATGAAACTGTCGCGTCCATCAATATCAGGCAGGCGGGGGCAGTTCAGTTGACCCACCGCGCAGATAACTGCATTGGCCACCAGCGTTTCACGGGTACCATCCGGACGTTTGATGATCACATGCCAGTCGTTCGTCATTTCATTGAACGTCGATGAAATCACCTCGGTACTGAAACGGATATGCGGGCGCAGGTTATACTTATCGGCAACATTCCTGAAATATTGATAGAGTATGTCCTGGGTTGAATAATGAAACGGCCAGTCATAGTTCGGCTCGAATGAATAGGAGTATAGATGGTTTGGATTGTCGACCCGGCAGCCGGGATAGGTATTCTCAAACCAGGTGCCGCCGACATCGGCATTCTTGTCCAGAATTTCAAATGCCAGGCCTGCGCGTTGCAGGTGAATGGCACTTAACAGTCCTGACATCCCTGAACCGATGATCAGGGTTTTGAATCCGGCTTTCGCGTCGGCCGGCGCATCAAATGGGGCAGGGGCGCCGCGTTCGCGCCCGTTTGCAACGCTCAGTTCCTCCAGCAGGAATGGGACATAGCGTTCTGGAATTTCCGCCCCCGCCACAAAATCCATCAATGGGCGCAGATTTTCCTCGGTCGGCTGGTCGGGCATGGCCTGACCGGAAAGATGGGCCTTAATTGCGGCAAATGCCTTTGATCGTATTTCCTCGACCGCAGACTGGGGTAGTCCGCCCTGTCCGTCGCCAAAGAAATCATAAGTGGGCTTCCATTCCAGTTTAATATGGCTGCGGTCACCCGTCAGATGAACCAGTGCCGCCATTAAGGATGGAATATGGGCGTCCGCCAATGCTGCCTTTATTGTCTCGTCAGACCAGGTGCCTGCCACAGGATTTTCCGCTGCCATAATTCCCCCCCCCGGTGATTACTTTTTCATTGGCGGTAATCTTGCAGGATTAGCGCGCCGATGCCATGGGCATTTTGCCCAACCGCCGCCATCCGCTCAAGCGCGACATCGTGGCAACACCTTGCCAAAATTACGACAGGTCAGGAGACGTTTGCCGTATCCGAGCCCTTTCGCCCGTCGCGGTCGTCAAACGATTGGTCTATGCTGAGCCTGCTGGAAAAAATCAGGTTCGGTATTCTGCATTGCAGCAACTGGCCTTATGCTTTCCTGTTGACTTCGATGGGTTGTCCGTCTTCATCAGTCCGTCAGGCTGTGCCGATGGCAAAATGATGGCGGTCCAGGAGCTCCGGGGGGAGCGGGCGGTCACGCGCAGTCTTTTCTTTGATGGAGGCTGCGCGTGACCGAACCCGAAAATGATCTGTCCGAAATTGATATTTCAGACTCTATCGGCGAAGTTAATTCACCAGCGGCCAATGCGCTTGGCAAAAGGATCATCGCGATTGATCCGGCCTGCGGCTATGTCAAAGCATCGTTTTTTGCGGGTGAAAATTTTCTTAATCGTGGCGGGCGCATCTATGGCGGCTTTATTGCAGCCATGC
>CAISDR010000203.1 GCA_903884125.1 uncultured bacterium | reverse complement strand
TCGCCAATGACCGAATTGACAATTGATCCTCATCTCCGACCGCTTGGCGCAAGTAGCCTTATGGTTTCGAGTCTTAGCTATGGAATGTGGCGGTTTGCCGGAGATGACCTGCACGCGGCACGCGCTAAAATTGATGCAGCCTTGCATATCGGGATCAACCTGTTTGATACCGCTGATATTTACGGCCCGGACAACAACGAGCCGTTCGGTGCGGCCGAGGCGCTGTTGGGTCGCGTATTCGCGTTGGATCACGGATTGCGTGCGCGTATGGTGCTTGCCACAAAGGGCGGCATATCCATGGGTGTTCCCTATGATTCCGGTCCGCGGTATCTCACTCAGGCAGTTGACGAAAGTCTGCGGCGACTGAAAACGGATTATATCGATCTGTACCAGATTCACCGCCCGGATATTCTGACCCATCCGGCGATTGTTGCCGAAACCCTCGCAAAATTTCGCATGCAGGGAAAAATTCGCGCTGTTGGTGTTTCAAATCACACGGCTGCTCAGACTGCCGCCTTGCAGGCCTATCTGCCATTTCCACTGGTAAGTCATCAGCCGGAATTTTCCGCACTGGCACTTGGTCCTTTGACCGATGGTGTGATGGATCAGGCCATGGAAAGGAACATGGCCATTCTGGCATGGTCGCCATTGGGACAGGGGCGTCTGGGTGGTGCTGGTGATGACCAGCGCACGAAAGATGTGATTGCGGTTCTGGATCGAATTGCGCACGCTCAGGGCGTCAGCCGTACCGCCGTAGCCTATTCCTGGATCATGGCGCATCCAGCAAAACCAATTCCAATCATTGGCAGCCAGACACCATCGCGTATTACGCAAGCAGCACAAGCCCATCAGGTACACTGGACGCGTGCGCAATGGTATGAAGTTCTGGTTGCAAGCCGTGGGGAGAAACTGCCGTGACAAACAATGCCCAATCCAAATGTGAAGTAAGCTGGTTTTCTGCACTTTGCGATGATGATTATGAATTTCTGGGGGTGCAGGACCCCGCACTTGCCTCAAGCTTTGAACACTGCCGCAACATTGTACTGACCGCTGAAAAAGGTGGGTTCGACAATATTCTTTTGCCCTCCGGCTATGCATTGGGCATCGACACGCTGGCATTTGCAGGTGGCATAGCACCCATGGTCAAGCGCATGCGTCTGCTGGTTGCCATTCGTTGTGGCGAGGTCTGGCCGCCGCAAATGGCCCGGCAACTGGCAACACTTGATCAGATGCTGAACGGGCGGCTGACCATCAATATCATTTCAAGCGAAATGCCGGGCGAACAACTCGCGTCAGCGCCACGTTACGAGCGCACTGTTGAACTGATGCATATCCTGCGCACCGTTTTGAATGGCGAAGCACTGGATCATTCAGGCACTTTCTACAAATTAAAACTCGACCCGCCGCGGGTTCGGACAGTATCGGGCAAATGTCCGCCCATGTATTTTGGTGGCCTGTCAGAAGATGCCCGCGAAGCTGCAGCAAAAGGTGCTGATGTCTACCTGATGTGGCCCGACACGTTTCAGACCATTGCGGATACGGTCGCAGATATGAAAGCCCGCGCGGCCAAACATAATCGCAGTCTTCGGTTTGGCTATCGCGTGCATGTGATTGTGCGCGAGACCGAGGACGAAGCCCGACGGGCCGCAGACCGGCTGTTGTCGCGACTGGACGACGGCAAGGGGGCTGCAATTCGTCAGCAGTCATTGGACCACGCATCTGTCGGTGTTCGCCGTCAGGCTGAATTGCGCGAACAGGCAAGCAATGACGGTTATGCCGAAGACAACCTATGGACAGGCATTGGCCGTGCCCGGTCAGGCTGCGGTGCGGCCATTGTTGGTAATCCCGATCAGGTATTGGCAAAATTGCAGGCCTATCAGTCACTGGGGATCGAGGCTTTCGTGCTGTCCGGCTATCCGCATGCAAGCGAATGCGATCTTTTTGCACGCCATGTCCTGCCGCAGTTAAATCACGGGCCATTGATTTTATAGGAAAATTATCCACAACCCCCATAATGCTGCATTGCAATAAAAAACTTTACAATTTATTGCAATGCAGCGAAACTATAAATGAATGGGGTGGCAAGGTTCATTTGTTTTAAGGATTAAGGTAAATGATGCCCTCATCGGCCCTGGAATTGATGGTCCAGGTAATTGCAACCCCTCAAGAGGGTGGAAGCGGCGTTGATGCCCTTGTTGAGGCGGGCCCGATTCTGCATCGACTGGCCGATATTGCGGTACTGGGTGGCGATGACCGGGTCCGGGACGCTGCCAATGCGCTTAGTCTGGCGCAGCGCCGGATGGTGACCAAGTGGCTTGACGCCATGGATGCCGCTGCCGAAACCATCAGAAATCAAACAGACCTGTCGGACCAGAAAGCCGGTGGCGGCGTTGGCGAACGTGCTCTGGACCGCGCCTTGAAGCAGTCAATTGCCGATCACATCGTTTCAGAACAGCACCGCGAGCGGTTGTTGATGCAATGGCGGCGATTGCGCAAATCCCAGCCACCCGTTCGCGCGTTTGTCTATTTTATGGCAGCCATCCTGTCGCGTCTGCATGGCGCGCAACTTGCCAACTGGACCATCGCCGTTTTCGAAGGGTCATTGACCAGCGAACAGCAGATTGCGATGCGGGCCGAAATTCAGACGTTTGGCCTTATGCG
>CAISDR010000202.1 GCA_903884125.1 uncultured bacterium | reverse complement strand
TTATTCCCGCTAAGAGGAGGAACCGATGACCGAACCGAAGGATATCCTCCTTGAAATCAAGAATCTGAAAACCTACTTCTACTTAGATGAAGGCATCGTCAAGGCGGTGGAAGGCGCCGACCTGATTGTGCCGCGCGGCGGTACGATTGGCGTGGTGGGTGAAAGCGGCTGCGGCAAATCAATGACGGCATTGGCGCTGATGGGGCTGATCCCATCGGGCGGGCATATCAGCGGCCATATCCGCCTTGGTGATCTGGATCTGGTTGACCTGCCGGACGCGGATTATCGGCAGGTGCGCGGCGGACGGATTGCCATGATCTTTCAGGAACCAATGACCGCCTTGAATCCTGTGATGACCATCGGCGAACAGATCGCCGAGGTTCTGCGCCTGCACAAGGGCATGGACCGGCAAGGGGCGTTGGACAGGGCTGTATCCTTTCTGGATGCTGTGCATATTCCATCGGCAAAGCGTCGTGCGTCAGACTATCCGCACCAATTGTCCGGTGGCATGCGACAACGGGCCATGATTGCGATGGCGCTGGCGGGTGAACCTGAATTACTGATCGCCGACGAACCGACAACAGCACTGGATGTGACCATTCAGGCGCAGATCGTCGATCTGATGCTGGAATTGCAGGAACGCACCGGCATGGCGATGCAATTCATCAGCCATAATCTGGGGCTGGTGTCGGAGTTGGCGGATGTCGTGGTGGTGATGTATGCGGGTGCAATTGTCGAGATGGCACCGGCATCGGAAATTTTTGAAAACCCGCGTCATCCGTACACAATTGGCCTGATGACGACCTTGCCTGATCTGGCCCGCCGGGTTGCGCGCCTGCCGACAATTCCCGGCATGGTTCCAGACCCACGTAAACCCATGGTGGGCTGCCGGTTTGCACCGCGCTGCGGGCTTGCCGATGATCAGTGCCGGACAAGCGAACCGGCATTGTCTTGTCTTAAACCAGATCATCAGGTGGCCTGTTACAAGGCGCAGGCGCAATGACCGCGCAATCACCCTTGCTGTGTGTTCGGGATCTTTCCGTCAGCTTTGATCTGGGCAGCGCCTGGTTCGGGCCGAAAAAGGAACTGAAAGCCGTCAATGGCATAAGCTTTGATGTGGCACCCGGTGAGACTCTGGCGCTGGTGGGGGAAAGCGGGTGTGGCAAGACCACATTGGGCCGCGCGATTGTCGGCCTTTATCCGCTGGCTGGCGGTTCAGTGACGTTCAAGGGGATCGATCTGACCAAAGGGGCGAATGAGTCACAGCGATTGGCACGGCGGGCAATCCAGATGATTTTTCAGGACCCCTATGGATCGCTCAACCCGCGGATGAGTGTTGCCAAGGTGATCGAAGAGCCGTTGGAAATTCACCGCCTGGGCAATAAAACGGTGCGCCGGGAACGATGCGCAGAACTGATCGGTCAGGTTGGTTTGCCCGTCGATGCACTGAACCGATATCCGCATCAGTTTTCGGGCGGACAGCGCCAGCGCATTGCCATTGCCCGCGCCCTTGGCCCCGAACCGGACCTGATCATTGCGGATGAACCCTTGTCGGCGCTGGATGTATCGATCCAGAGCCAGATCTTGAATCTGATGACCGGCCTTAAAGAACAGCGCGGTCTTGCCTATCTGTTTATCAGTCACGATCTGGCGGCGGTACATCATATCGCTGATCGGGTGGCGGTGATGTATCTGGGGCGCATCGTCGAAATCGGCCCGCGCGATCAGGTGTTTGGTGCTCCCCGCCACCCTTATACCCAGGCCTTGCTGGCGGCGGTGCCAAAACTGGGCCGTGGACGCCGCGCCCGCGGCACGGTGCTGGCAGGCGATGTGCCCAGCCCGCTTGACCTGCCAAAAGGCTGTGCGTTCCATCCGCGTTGCCCAAAGGCGCAGGCCATCTGCCAGCAGACCACACCAGACCTTCCCCCACATGGCGGCGAACACGCCGCCGCCTGTCATTTTCCGGACTAGGGCCCCGGTATGCTGAACTATATCGCCCAGCGCCTGTTGGAAAGCATGGTCGTCCTACTGGTTATGTCCTTTGTAATCTATTTCCTGATCGGTCTGATGCCGGGCGATCCCATTGATGCCATGCTGGCTTCCAACCCCGGATTTACCGCCGAGGACGCAGCAAGGCTGCGTGCGCTTTATGGTCTGGATCAGCCCCTGATCATGCGCTACTGGAACTGGCTTCGGGCAGCCCTTGAGCTTGATTTCGGCTATAGCCGCACCCATCAGGTGCCCGTATTCGATGTATTGCTGCCCGCTCTTTTACACACCATGAAGCTGATGGCGTTTGCATTCACGCTTGCCTCGTCGCTGGCGATCACGCTGGGGGTTGTTGCGGCGTTAAACCAGGGACGATGGGCTGAAATTGTTGTCAATTTCATTGCGTTTGCGGGCATATCAGTACCGTCGTTCTGGTTTGCGCTGATGCTGATCATACTTTTCGCCGTCAAGCTGGGCTGGCTGCCGGCATCGGGGATGGAAACCATTGGCGCCCCCCCATCATTTGTGGATTCGCTGCGCTATATGGTGATGCCGGTGGCAACACTGGCCATTGCCTATAATGGCTCGCTGACCCGTTATACCCGTGTGGCAATGATTGAAACCCTGCGCATGGATTATATCCGTACAGCCCGTGCCAAGGGCCTGTCGCCGGGTGTTGTCGTCTGGCGTCATGCCCTGCGCAATGCCCTGATTCCGGTGGTGACCGTCATGGCGTTAAGCTTCGGCGGGTTGATGTCCGGTGCGCTGATCACGGAAACCATGTTTGCCCAACGCGGCATGGGCAAACTGATTTTTGATTCAATCATCGGCAACGATTTCAATGTGGCGTTGGTGGCCCTGCTGTTTGCAACGCTTGTGACATTGATGGCCAATCTGATGGCCGATCTGCTGTACGCCCTGCTTGATCCACGGATTACCTTGAAATGAGTGCGCCATCCGACACGGCGGTGGAAATGGACGCGGTCATTCCCGATGCGGCTGTATCCGTCTGGGGTCAGCGTCTGCATCGGCTGGTGATGAACCGGGCCGCGATGGCGGGTGCCCTAACCTTGATTCTGCTGGTGGCGTTTTCACTTGGCGCACCGCTGGTGGAATGGTGGTTGGGCATTGATGCGGACAAGGCCGACCTGTTCATGCGCTATCAGCCAGCCTCGTCAGATCACCCGCTGGGTACGGACGAGGCCGGGCGCGACGTGCTGGCCAGACTGATGTATGGCGGACGGGTGTCGCTATCGGTAGGAATCATATCCGCACTTACCTCAGCGGCAATCGGGACCGTCATCGGAATTCTGGCGGGTTATTTTGGTGGGCGGGTTGACCGGCTTTTAATGCGGATCACCGATGGCGTCATTGCACTGCCGCTGCTGCCGTTGCT
>CAISDR010000201.1 GCA_903884125.1 uncultured bacterium | reverse complement strand
GCCGAACAGCATGCCGTGACTTTTGCAGCGGGCCTTGCGACCGAAGGGTTCAAACCCTATGCGGTGATCTACTCCACATTCCTGCAACGTGCCTATGATCAGGTGGTGCATGATGTGGCTATCCAGTCCTTGCCGGTGCGCTTTGCCATAGACCGCGCCGGTCTGGTGGGTGCGGATGGACCGACACATGCGGGGTCGTTTGATACGACCTATCTTGCATCACTGCCGAATTTTGTGGTGATGGCTGCGGCGGATGAACTTGAGCTTATGCATATGGTGGCAACTGCCAATACCATTGATGATCGGCCTTCGTCATTCCGTTATCCGCGTGGCGAAGGCTGGGGCATTGATCTGCCGGTGCGTGGCACACCCTTGCAGATTGGCAAGGGACGCATTCTGCGCGAAGGCACCAAGGTTGCCATTCTGTCATTTGGCGCCCGCCTTCAGGAATGCCTGAAAGCGGCTGATGAACTGACCGCCCGTGGTCTGTCGACCACGGTGGCGGATGCCCGTTTCTGCAAGCCGCTGGACGAAGACCTGATCCGCCGTCTTGTGCGCGAACACGAAGTTCTTTTGACCATCGAGGAAGGATCAATCGGCGGGTTCTCGTCCCATGTGCTGCATTTCCTCGCCACCAGCGGACTGTTGGATACAGGTATCAAGATCCGCCCGATGGTTCTACCCGATCAGTTCATTGATCAGGATACGCCAGCAAAAATGTATGACATTGCCGGGCTGAATGCGGCACAGATCGTATCGAATGCGTTGGCCGCGCTGGGCCAGACCGATGCGATCGGCGCACTGCGCGCATGACCAAATTAAGCCGCCGTATCCTGATACGGCAGTCGATTGGTGCAGCGGCTTGCTATGCCGCTTTTGGTACGGCACAGGGTTTCGGGCAAAGTTCTGCTGCGCCCGATGTAATTGTGCGTGAATTCTACGACGTGCTGCTATCATCCATGCGCAAGGCTAGGGACCTTGGCTTTTCCGGGCGCTACGCACTTCTGGATCCGGCCGTTCGCAAGACCTTTGATCTTGCTGCGATGACACGCATTTCCATCGGTCCGCAATGGCGTCAGATCGATGCGGCGATTCAGACGAAGCTGCTAGCCGTTTTTGCGGAATGGACGATTGCAACCTATGCAGATCAGTTCAACGGCTTTGATGGTGAAGTTTTCAGTGTTGGGGCCACCAAAGATTCCGGCGCCGACAAACTGGTCGAGACGGTTCTGACACCAAAGGGTGCGGAGCCAGTTATATTGAATTATTTGATGCGTCAAACTAACGGCGAATGGCGCGTTATTGATGTTTACCTGACAGGCACGATTTCGGAACTGGCAACCCGTCGGTCGGAATTTACCGCCATCATCAAGACGGATGGTGCTGAAGGGGTTGTGCGCGCCCTATCCAAGCGTGTTGATGAAATGCGCAGCAAAAAAACGCCTAAATAGGCGCTGTCCAGATTTCCAAATCTGAACTGATTATTGTCAGGGGCCGGGATCGACCAAAGCGATCGGATCGGCAGCGGATTGCTGTCCCGGTTTTGTTTTGCCAAGGGCTGCATCGCGACGCTGACGTGATACCGACCGCAGCTTTGCGTAGAAATCCAGCGATCCCTGTTCAAGCGCATCATATTCATCAAGATACCTGGCGCGCAGGTCGATAACCGACAGAATCGTTATGCCCATCGATACATATTCGAATTGCTGGCTACCGCCATCGGCAAAATCCTTGTGGTCGGTAGCGGTGATCACCGAACGGGTCAGCGATCCTTTGGTAACAATGCCAAGCGGATTGATAACCATATCAACACCACGGCCGAGCGCGTCGCGCACATTGGTCGGGCCAAACAGGGGCATCATCAGATAAGGACCATCATCCCTGACGCCCCAGATATACAGCGTCTGGCCAAAGTCGGTTTCTTGACGGTGCAGCTTGGCGGATTCAGCAACGTCAAACAGACCGCCAACCCCCAGGGTCGAATTCAGCGCAAAACGCGCGAGTGCCGTTCCCGCCACATTCATACGGGCCTGAAGCACGCCATTGATAAAGACGATCGGTTCGCCAAGATTCTGGCCCATGTTCAAAATACTGTTTTGAACGCCCACTGGCAAATTATCGCGATATGCTATCGCCACCGGCTTGATAAAAGTCCTATCCAGCGATTGATTGACGTCAAATACCGCACGATTGAAGGGTTCTATCGGGTCGTTATTGGCATCAAAGGCCGCACGATCAATTGGATCCGAGGGGACCGCTGCGCAAGCGCCAAGTCCCAACATCAGGCTTAAGCCAAGAAATCGAAGAGCAGAGATCATAAAGAGCACCCGATTGGTAGATTCAATCACACCTTAACGGCAATATGCCGCCAAAACCTGCGGAAGTCCAAGCGCTTATAAGTTTAATTTGGCTTATGCTGACTTGACTTTGATGCGACTGACCGCCGCGCTCTTAAACCTTGGTTGGGTAAACAATGATCATCGCTTTAACAGCAGCACTGATTTGTGCTGGTCTTGGCTATCTGGTGACGACGGCCCATCTGGTCAAGGCTAGTGTCCTGACAATTCGCGCGGCCGCTCTTGTCAGGGAACCAACCGAATCGCTGCCAGCGGTTAGCATCCTGAAACCCCTTTATGGGACTGAGCCGGGGCTGGAGGAAAACCTCAGGTCCTTTTTGGTCCAGAATTATCCAGTCTATCAGATTGTGTTCGGACTCCAGTCGGCGGCAGATCCGGCACTTCCCTTGGTCCAAAAGCTTCAGCGGGAATACCCGGACAGGGCCATTGAAATCGTGGTCGACGACACCCGACACGGCACAAACGGAAAAATTTCCAATCTTATCAATATGTTGCCTAAAGCACAGCATGATCTGCTGGTGCTTGCCGATTCCGATATCCGCGTCGATGCCCATTATCTGCGCGTATTGACAAATCAGCTTAGCCGTCCGGGCGTCGGGGCTGTAACATGCCTGTATCGGGGCAGGGCGCAGCCGGGTCTGCCGTCATCTCTGGGGGCGTCATTCATCAATCATCACTTCATACCCCAGGTATTGTTAAGCCGTTATCTCGGCTCGGAAGAGGGATGTTTTGGTGCAACTATTGCCCTTTCTCGTCAGATGCTTAGCGCAATAGACGGCATTGAATCCCTGGCTGACATTCTGGCAGATGACCACGAAATCGGACGCAGGGTCCGTGGCCTGGGCCTGTCTGTGGCTCTGGCACCGATTCTGGTTGATGACGTGGTGAATGAGCCCGACTGGGGACAGTTGATCCGTCATGAGCTGCGCTGGGCGCGCACCATCCGTTTGGCCAATCCCGCTGGCTTTGCAGCATCTGTTGTGACCTTACCTGTGGCACTTGCGTCACTGGCATTGGTACTATCCGGGGGGGAACCTTGGGCGCTGGCTTTGTTTGCGCTGGCATTCAGTGCTAGAATCTGGTTTCAAAGGCGCATCGACCGGCTTTTAGAATTGGCATCCAGTCCATGGTGGCTTGTGCCTGTGCGGGACGGTCTGACTTTTGCTATGATCATCACAAGCTTTCTGGGTCGGCGGGTTAGCTGGCGCGGGGCTGAATTTCAAGTGAACCGGGACGGATCGCTTCTGGTTGAGAAAGACAAATGACCATGATGAAGACCTTGTTGATGCAGGCACCCTCGTTTGAAGGTTTTGATGGTGGCGCCGGTGCGCGTTATCAGGCCAAACGCGAAATCAAGTCTTTCTGGTTTCCGACCTGGCTGGCGCAGCCCGCCGCCCTGATCGAGGGGTCGAGGCTGATTGATGCCCCACCCCATCGTCAGTCCATGGCGGATGTCCTGCCGCTGGCAAAAGAATATGACCTGCTGGTCATGCACACCTCGACCCCGTCCTTTGCGTCGGACGTCAAGGTGGCCGAAGCGATGAAGGCGGCCAACCCCAATCTGAAAATCGGATTTGTGGGTGCCAAGGTTGCCGTTGATCCCGATGGCAGCATGAAGGCGGCCCCGGTTCTGGATTTTGTTGCCCGCAATGAATTTGATTTCACATTGAAAGAAATCGCCGAGGGCCATGACTGGGCTGGCATCACCGGCATGAGCTATCGCAATGCCAATGGCGAAGTGATCCACAACGCTGAACGCGCCACGTTGGAAAACATGGATGCGCTGCCCTATGTCACCGATGTCTACAAGCGCGATCTGAAAATCGAAAATTATTTCATCGGCTATCTGAAGCACCCGTACATCTCGATCTATACCGGACGTGGTTGCAAATCGCGTTGCACGTTCTGCCTTTGGCCGCAGACCGTCGGCGGTCATCGTTACCGTACGCGCTCTGTTGCCCATGTGGTCGAGGAAATCCGCCGCGCCCGCGAAATGTGGCCGCAGGTCAAGGAATTCTTCTTTGATGATGATACCTTCACAGATGATCTGCCGCGCGCCGAAGCGATCGCGCGCGAGCTTGGAAAAATGGGCATCACCTGGTCATGCAATGCCAAGGCCAATGTACCGCGCGAAACCTTGAAAGTGCTGCGCGAAAATGGTCTGCGTCTGTTGCTGGTCGGCTATGAAAGCGGTAACCAGCAGATCCTGCACAATATCAAAAAAGGTATGCGGGTTGATGTCGCCCGTCAGTTCACGCAGGACTGCCATGATCTGGGAATTACCATTCATGGCACATTCATCATGGGTCTGCCGGGCGAGACGCTGGAGACAATTCAGGAAACCATCGAATTCGCGCTGGATATAAATCCGCACACCATTCAGGTGTCGCTGGCAGCGCCTTATCCGGGCACGTTCCTCCATCAGCAGGCAGTTGAAAATGGCTGGCTGGACGCCGATCACGCCGAACTGGTTGATGAACACGGCGTACAGATGGCACCACTTCATTACCCGCATCTGTCGCACAAGGAAATTTTCGACGCGGTCGAAGTATTCTATCGCCGCTTCTATTTCCGTCGGAAGAAGATTGTCTCAATCGTGGGCGAGATGATCCGCAGCCCGGAAATGATGCGCCGCCGCCTGCGCGAAGGGGTGGAATTCTTCCAGTTCCTGCGCGAACGTCAGGTCACGCAAAAGACAGCAGCCTGATCGAATTGGCATATCGTCTGCGCGCATTCTAACCGGGCGAACGGATATGGTTCGTCATCTTGGTCTGATTCTGGCGCTGGCAGGCGCCGTTCTTGCCGTCTATCTGATTATCGATCATGGCGGTGTCGAACTGCTGTCGCTTTTGCAACAGGGCGGCTCGTGGCTTGTGCTGGCGGCACTGGTTCATATCCTGCCAATGGCATTGAACGCACACGGCTGGCGAATTCTGATCCCTGGAAAATCGCGACCCCCACTCGGCCTGATGACCATCATTGTCTGGATACGCGAATCCGTGAATGGCCTTTTGCCTGTGGCGCGAGTAGGCGGGGAACTTGTATCGATCCGGTTGCTTTCATTATGGGGCCACCGTCCGACTCTGGCGGTAGCAAGTCTGGTGGTTGACCTTACGATTGGGGTCGGCAGCCAGCTACTGCTGACCCTGTTGGCTGTGGGCCTGTTACTGGCCCGCGGGTCACATTCCGAAGTAATGGCACAGGCGCTTATCGGCCTTGGACTTGGCCTGCCACTGATGGCGGGGGCTTATTTTGTACAGCGCAAAGGGGCGTTTGAGGGCATCGCGCAGATCATTGATCGTATGTTTCGCGGAAATTTCGCACATATTGTTGGCGCTTCTGCCCGCATTGATCGCGCAATTCATCTGATGTACTGCCGGCTCGACATTATCGGCTGGTCGACATTGTATCAATTGCTGGGCTGGCTTGCTGGCGGTTTGGAAATCTGGGTTGCACTCTGGGCGCTGGGTCACCCCGTGAGCCTTTGGGATGCGATCACGATCGAGGCTCTGGTTCAGGCGCTGTCATCCGCTGCGTTTATTGTTCCCGGTGCTCTGGGTGTTCAGGAAGGCGGGTTTATGATCTTTGGTGCGATGATCGGTCTTGGCGCTGATGTGGCGCTGGCGCTGGCGCTGGCGCGGCGTCTACGTGACGTGATTATTTTTGGATCGGGACTTTTCGCCTTGCCGCTGATCGAAGGGCGCAGGTTATGGCGCAACCGCCCGGCGGGCCGGACCCAATAGGCTTGGCAATACGAGCATTGTTGTTAGCAGAGTAAAAAACAGCGACATGGACAATAATATGCCCATCTCGGCGGTGCCCGGATGGCTGGATACAGCCAGCGATCCAAAGGCCGATGCAGTAGATGCAGCAGAAAAAATGATCGCGCGTGTCAGGCTCGACTGCAGCAGGTGGTCATGGCCCTGACGCCATGCCATCACGAAATAAATATTGAAAGCGACACCGATCCCAAACAGCAACGGCAGTGCGATGATATTGGCGAAATTCAACGGCAGCCCAACCACGACACATGTGCCCAGCGTCATCAGTCCCGCCAGCATTAATGGTGCAATGACAATCGCCACATCGCGAACCGAACGCAGGATCAAAAGCAGCAGAATGCTTATGGCAACCAGCGCCAGAATGCCCGCAGTCACAAACGCATTCACAACGGTCCGGCTGGATTCCTGAATCGATACCGGTGTGCCGGTCGCATCGGGTGCAATGGCGCGGACAACCTGCACAAACTGGCGCAACACATCATTGTCATTGGCATCGCCTGCTGGAAACAGTTCAACCCGCGATTTGCCGTCGGCTGAAATCCAAGCATCGTGCAATTCCGGCGGCAGCGTTTCAAAGCTCACCGTCTGTGCTTCCAGTGCCGTGCGCAACTGCGTGAGTGTCGCCACCAGTCCGGGCACGAGCGCTTCTTGTGCTATCGCGCGATGGTCAGCTGGTCCGTTGATCAACTGCGCCAAAGCCTGTTTCAGCCGCATTATTGCTTTGTTATCACCCGGTAGTTGCTCAAGCCGGTCATGCAGCGTTCTGAAGGCCAGCAGCAGAGCTGCATCATCAGGCGGGGGCAGATTTGGCTGGGCATTGAAAGTCGGGGCCAGCAACAGTCGCGCGTCTTCGATGAAGGCCAGTTTTTCATCCTGATTTTCCGGCACATAAGAGCGCAGGGATACCGCATGGGCCACTTCCGGTAACTGGCCCAGCCGTTCTGCCAGCCTGTCCGCGTCATCAACGGATGCCGTCAGTACATCAATCGTGTTGGGTGTGGTGGTTGGCTCCTTCATCAGGTCGAGCAGGGTTGCAACCGATTCTGTTCGCTGGTCTTTGATGTTCAGCGGGTTGAAATCAAATTCCAGTTTCATGCAGGCCAGTCCAGAGGCGATTGCCAACACCAGTGCGATGCCAAGAACAATGCGGCGATGGTTCAGCAGTAACCGGTCCAGCGGTGCAAGACCGGCATATCCGACACTTTCCGGTTCACCCCGTGGTTCGAAAATCTTCAAAAGCGCGGGCAGCAAAGTTACGTTCAGGATCAGGGCAATGATCATGCCAGCGCCTGCAATCAGTCCCAGTTCTGATACACCGCGATAATCGGTGGGTAACAGCGAGAAAAATCCGACGGCTGTTGTTATTGCGGCCAGACCAAGTGCCGTTCCGATATTATGCAGCGCGCGCATCAGCGCTTGGTCCGTGCTGCCCAATTCAAATCGGGCTTGCCTGAAGGCAACGGACACCTGAATGCCGAAATCAACCGCGATCCCCCAGAATAATACGGCAAAGGCAATCGAGATAAGATTAAGCGACCCAATGGCCAACGTGGCAAAGCCAGCTGTCAGGATCAACCCCACTGTCAGTGTCAGTAAAATGGCGCCGATCAGCTTGATTGATCCCAGTCCCACAAACAAAAGCACGCCTACCGCCAAAACCGACAAGGCGCCGGAAATACTCATACCATCAGCCAGAGTGCCGAATTCATCATCGGATAATGCTACAGGTCCGGTCAGGCGTACACGTGCGCCATGGGCGAGATCAATGGACAGCTCATGTGCCATGGTGCGAACGGCCTCGGCTGCATTGGCCCCCGGTGTCACGCTGGTAAAATCCAGTACCGGTTGAGTCAGGATGAACCGGCGCAGCTCCTGTGGGCGCGGTAACTGATTGGTGAACATCTGCCGCCATGACGGTGCCCTGATCTCGCCTTTAGTCGCGGCTTCAAGGCTTGCAGCGATCTCTGCCATCGGATTTTCGATCACATCGATGGATGCGGCACCGCGTGAAATACCATCTACAAAAGTCGACAGTGCATTGAACAGTCCGCGCAGCGTCGGGTCTGCAACCAGCGGGCCTAACAATGGTTGGGCCGCAACGATCTGTTCAGTTGTTGCCTGAACTTCGTCCACCGACAGATACAGTAATCCGTTTCGATCAAAAAACGGCCCGCCGTCGGGTCGCCGCACGGTTTTGAAAAGGTCGGGCCTGGTCCGTAACTTTGCAGTCAACGCTGCGGTTGCACGCTCAGCCAGTTCCGGTGTCGTGCCATCAATGACAATCGCCAGCAGATCGATGTTTTGCGGGAAAGCTGAATCAAATACCGCCTCGCGCTTGCGCCAGGGTAATTCGGCTGAAAGCAGTTTTGTTGCATCCGTATCGATGGCCAGGTGGTTGGCCGCAAAAGCTCCGGCCCCCACTGACAAGGCCAGTGCCAGTACGACAACCGCGCGTGGGATACGCAGGCTTGTGCGCACCAGCCACGCGATGATGGTGTCAAACATGCCTCAGGCCTCGCGATAGATCAGTAAGACAATCCCGACACAGATAAAGAAAACGGGCCAGAGCCAGCCGGCAATTCTGGAAGCGGGCCCTTCCAGCCGTAGTTCCAGCCACCGTGCCCAGCCTGCGGCAATACCAAATACCGCCAATGGCAGATGGGTCAGTTCGATCAGCAACTGATCCTTGATATTTGCAATCGCATGGGAATGGGTCAGCAATGCCACACCGCCAATGGCGGTCAGCAGCGGAAACACGAATGGCGCCCATGCCTGCTTTGTTTTTCCCAGCCGCACGCGCCACTCAAAGATCGCAAAAAATACGGTTAGCACCACGTAAAAGCGATGCTGCACGACTTCGGGGTCTTTCATGCTTTCGATCAGGCTGATCTCGCCCATGGGCCAGACCTCGGGATCGGACCTGAAGAATAAGAATCCGGCCAAGCCTAAGAATATCAGCGGCCAATGTCTCGCCCAGGGCGCGCGACCTGTGTTTTCCAACAAAGCCATCAGGCCGATCAGAATGACAAACAGTCCGGCCCAGTGGTGGTTATATTCCGACCATGCGATATCCTCGGCATTGCGGGGCGGAAACTCGCCCACACCGGGAACGAATGCCTGGGGGCGTGTTTCGGCGGCGGCCTGTTTTTCCGCCCATTCCTTGTCCAGATTTGCTTGTAGAGCCGGGATTGCAAGATCAGCGTGACTTGGGCTTTCAAGGCGCGGCCAATTGGGCGTCAGCCGTTCGACAATTTCATTATAACTGACGCGATCAACTGTCAGATCAATAGCCGGCGGCAGCGATGTAATTGACGCCGCCGTAAAAAAGATTGCAATGCCGACACCCAGTTCAACTTCAGCAAAGCGCCTTAGACGTAAGGCGCTAGTGGTCTCTTTATGACGCAGGCTTTCCACATGGCGGAAATTGGCCAGTCCAAATCCCAACAGGCAGACAAACATCACCGTCTTGGCCATGGCCATTGCGCCATAGGCGGTGCCATAGGCTGCATCGAACGAACCGATATAGACCAATCCTAAAGCAAGTGCGCCAATCAGAATTATGCTGACCCCTGCCATGGACATCAGCGAATAACGCCGTCCGATCAGCGCGAGGTGGTTGCGCGACTTTGCCGTGGTCAGGGCGAATAGAAAACAGGGCAGCCCGCCAAGCCAGATCGCGCCGCCCAATTGATGCAAAAAGCTGGATGCACCCATGGTGAATTGATTGTCCAACCGGGCTGCGGCATGACTGGTCGCAACAATGCTGACCAGCAGGCCGATGCCCAATGCGGCCATAAAAATTCGAAAGGCGAAAGTCGGCATGGCCCGGCGCGAGGTCAGCACCAAAGCCAGCGCACAGATGATCGCCGCGCCATCGGCCTGAACAAATTGCGCGCCGATCAGACCATTCATCCCAAGATCAAGGCTGTCGGCTAAAATCGACATGCCCAAAGCCGCCTGAATTGACAACACAAACGCCAAGACCAGTGCGCTCATTGCCAGATAGGTACGCGCACGGCGTTCGATCACGATGCCATCGGCACCCAGAAGGCCTGCAAGCGGCCAAGCCAGTGCGATCAGAAACGATAGTGCGCCCAGTGCAATGGATTGGAATGTGATCGCTGTCCCATGCAACAATACGGACAGCAGGCCGAAAAAATCAATTAACGATGCCATGATCTAATAATCCATCACGGCAGGACAGACACGGAAATATCACCGCGCGTGATATGCCCGTCCAGCGCCAGGACCTGCCAGCGAATCCGATATTTGCCCGGGGCCAGCGGTGGCCCCAACCCCAACAGCAAGTCAGGCTCGGTGGTCGGTTTGACGCTTAAGGTGGTGACGCGCCGCTCGGCATCCAGAATGGTCAGGCTGGACCGTCCCACATCGATCCGGCTGTTGAAACGAATGGCGATTTCAAATGGGCCAGCGGGCAGGGTGCTGCCTGCTTTCGGCGTCGAATCAATAACAATGGCATGGCCCAATACCGGCGAGGCCAAGGACAACATCAGCATTAATGCCGCAGTGGTCGATGTGACCATTCTTGAAAAAGACACTACGATTGCTCCGAGGGAATAGTGTGGGCGCATTCTAGTCATCGGGTCAGATGGGGCAAGTGACAGATGGACCCAGCCAGACTTGTTCACTAAATTGAATTGTGGCCTGTTTCGGGGCCCGGTTTGGAAGGCAAAGGGGCCAAATGTCATTCTGGGATATTCGCTTTTGGCTGCGTTCGGCCAAGGCTGACGCCGATCTGAAACGTTTTCGTGATGGCCGTGGGGCTGCCGAGGCGTTTGACCTGCTTTATGGCAAGGACCTGGACCCCTGGGGCTTTGAAGTGCCCCAGTTTTCCTACCAGCGCCAGAAATACGACACCATCACCAGACTTGTCCCTGATCGACAGTTTGAGGATGCGCTGGATCTGGGCTGTGGCATCGGCCTTCTGACCCAGCGTCTGGCCAGCCGCGCAACGCGCGTTCTGGGGCTGGATGTCAGTCAGGTGGCCGTGGATGCGGCAAATACCCGGCTTGCCCATGATCCTAATATTCGTTTTGAACAGGCAGATATTCTGCAATTGCCGGATGATCTGGATGGGCGGTTTGATCTGATCGTGGTCGCTGATGTGCTGTATTATCTGCAGCCAATGTCCGATGCGGTGCTGAAAGCCATGGCACTCAGATTGCGCCGCCTGCTTAAACCGGGTGGGGTCTGCGTTCTGGCCAACCATTTCTTTTTTGAAATCGATCCTGACTCGCGCCTGTCGCGGCGGATTCATCAGGCATTTGCGTGGTCGCCGGGATTTAACATCCGCCAGGAATATCGTCGCGCCTTTTATCTGGTCAGTGTGCTGGACGCCGCCTGATCGGCCTATTCCGGCGGATCAAGACTTAATATCCCGCTGTCATAGTCATACGAGAACAACTCGGCATAGCGCGCCCAGTTAATGGCGAGATCCAAAATCGCCTGCGCGTCTTCGGGCGATACGTGATCCTGAAGTTCGGCCAGGAAGCGACCCTCGGGTGCAGCATTATCGGCGCGGTCGGTCAGAACCTGCCTTATATGCCGGATCAGTGGCACATGGCGCAGAACATGTTCGCCGAATATGCGCTTGCGTTCCTGAATATCGGCGTCGCGGAACCCGCCTGCCTCGCGGGTCAGGGAAACCGACATGTCGTTCACTGTGGCAAAGCCCAGCAATTGCATGGCCTCGATCAGGATCAGCAGGCGGTCCATTTCCAATGCTTCGTTTTCGGCGACATCTGCCAGATCGCCCTGGCCATTGAACGGTGGCTCATCAATGGCATCGATAAGGCCCAACAGTGGCTGGACACCGGCGGGTGGCAGGCGATGGGCAATGCCGATCTGTTCGGGGCGATGGGCCAGCGAATGGGCGCGCACCATCCCCACCGCCAATTGACGATAGATATCGTCAACGATGGATTTGAATGCTTCGCTTTCCGGATCGCGCGGGTGGGGCAGGGTGATGCGGATATCTGCGCGTACGCGGCCCGGATGGGGTGCCAGGACTACGATGCGGTCTGACACCTCGACCGCTTCATGAATGTTGTGCGAGACAAAGACGATCCCGCGTGTGGGAATCTTGCGCTCGGTCCAAAGATCCATCAGGTCCGAGCGCAGCGTTTCAGCGGTCAGTACATCAAGGGCAGAAAAAGGTTCGTCCAGTAAAAGAATATCTGGATCGACCACCAGCGCGCGGGCAAAGCCCACCCGCTGGCGCATGCCACCGGATAATTCCTTAGGATAGGCGTTTTCGTATCCATCGAGGCCGATCAGCTCGATCGCTTTCAGGGATCGTTCCCGACGTTCAGCTGTCGGCACCCCCTGCGCCTCAAGGCCAAACGCCACATTTTCCATGACCGTCAGCCACGGAAACAGGGCAAAGGACTGAAACACCATGGCAATACCAGGCATAGGGCCGGTCACATGTTGCCCACGATATAAAACGTCACCGGTTGTGGTGGGAATAAGTCCAGCAATGATTCGCAACAGCGTAGACTTGCCACAGCCCGGCTGCCCTAAGATCGCAACAATCTCGCCATCATGCAGCGTCAGGTCGATACCATCCAGTACCACCGGTGTCTTGCGTCCGCCGCCGCCATAAGCTTTGACAACCCGGCGCAGGACCATGGGTTCCGCGATATCAGTTGATTGGGATTGCAGCATTACTTCCACCCCATCTTATTAGTACAGCCGGACACGTTCTTCGGCCCAGGCATAAAGCCTGCGCCATAACAGCCGGTTGATGATTGTCACAAACACACACAGCACTGCAGAACCCAAAATAACCCTCGGCATATCGCTGGATGCCGACGCCTTGGCGATATAGGCACCGATGCCGGTGGCAGTGAGTGTCGTATCGCCCCACTTGACGATTTCCGACACAATGGATGCATTCCACGATCCACCCGATGCCGTGACAGCCCCGGTGACAAATGACGGCAGCACATAAGGCAGTGCCACTTTACGCCACCAGAAAAAGCCGCCTGCACCAAAATTACGCGCGGCAAATTGCAATTCGGCGGGCATGGTTGATATGCCGCCGATGACGTTGAAAAGGATATACCATTGCGTGCCAAGGATCATCAGGGGCGACAACCAGAATTCCGGATTGGCATTGAATCGCGTGATCAGAATGACCGCCAGCGGAAACAACAGATTGGCCGGGAACGATGCAAGAATCTGGACCACAGGCTGGATTGCTGCAGCCAGATTGGGGCGCAGTCCGATCATGACCCCGATGGGCACCCAGATGAATGATGCGACGATGATCCAGAAAAACACGCGCAGAGCGGTATAGGTCGCCAGCAGGAATACCTGTCCGATTTCGCCGAAATCCACCTCCGTGCTGACGGCTTCATAGACCAGATAAAGGCAATAGCCTGCCAGCGCACACAGGAATGCGTTCCAGGCCATTTCGATCACATACTGCGTGCGGGCATTTAGGGCCATTGCCGGTTTGGCGCGGCGCGGTGCGCCAAGGGCTGGCATCACGCGTGATGTAAACTCCAAAACTTCATCGGCGGTATCCGAAAGCCAGTTCAAAAACCGTGCCCGGCGCAGCATGTTTAAAAACCAGCTTTCGCGTGTATCTTCACCCGGATCATCCGATGGGCGGAAACGATCCGACCAGACCAATAGCGGGCGCATGACCAATTGATCGACCACCAGAATGACAACCAGCATCGCCATCAGCGCATATCCGACTGCTGCCAGATCACGCTGGTCTATGGCAACAGCAATATAAGACCCTATGCCGGGCAAGGTTACCTGGGTGTCTGAAACCGTGATTGCTTCTGATGCCACCACAAAAAACCACCCGCCGGATGCCGACATCATCACATTCCATACCAGTTGTGGCATGGCAAAGGGCACTTCCAGTCGCCAGAATTTGCGCCAGGCTGATGCGCGAAACATCCGGCTGGCTTCTTCCAGATCCATGGGAACGGTACGGAACGACTGGTATAGGCTGAAAGTTATGTTCCAGGCCTGGCTGGTGAAAATTGCAAAAATGGATGCACATTCAACACCCAGAAGCGATCCGGGGAACAGGGCAACAAAACCCGTCACGGTTATGGTCAGAAAACTCAGGATCGGTACCGATTGCAGTATGTCCAGAACGGGCACCAAGAGACGTTCCATCATCTGGCTCTTGGCTGCAAGTGCTGCATAGGCCAGAGAAAATACTACCGATAATGCCAAAGCGATCCCCATGCGCAGGCTGGTGCGCAAGGCATATTCCGGCAGATTCCAGGGATCGAGCGAAATAGGTAGCTGGGTGATACCCACTTCAAAGGGCGTATTCATAGCCTGACCACCATGGGCCAGCGCCACAATGAAGCCGATTACCAATATAAACGCCAGACCGTCCCAGCGGTTTGGCAGTGCGGGCCGCTTGAGACTGGGGGTCGCAAAACCAATCATGTAACTGCCCCCCCAATTGTGATGGATGAAGACCTTCCAATGGCAGATGCGGGTTGAACTATCAACGCCCAAATTCCCATTTTGGACAAGGAATGACCGCTACCCTCCAATGCCCTGCGATTGGGTGAAGTGATAACGACCATGCAATCTAGGACAAAAGTGTGACAGTATTTTATTACCCGTCAGATAATTGAAACTGATACCCAGAACCAGCCTTATTATGCGATCAAGCCAGCGGTTAGTACGCATGCCATGACACGACACCATTCCAGCGCCCATGGCGCGCGCGAAGATTTCGGGACCCTGATGCGTTTGTGGCGGCAAAGGCGGGGCGTGAGCCAGTCCGACCTTGCGCTGGATGCAGACGTGTCACAGCGTCACATAAGCTTTCTGGAAAGCGGACGGTCCAGCCCCAGCCGTGAAATGGTTCTGTGTCTGGCGCGGGCGCTGGATATGCCATTGCGTGAACAAAACCGGTTTCTTCAGGCGGCGGGATTTGCGGCGCATTTCCAGCAGCGCGGGCTGGATGACCCGGCATTGGGCATGGTGTCCAAAGTTCTGAGGCAGTTACTGGATCGGCACGAACCTTTCCCGGCCATGGTGATCAATGCCCGACACGAACTGCTGATTCCCAATCAGGGAGCGATCAGGTTCATGTCCATGTTTCTCACGCCAGAGGAAATAGCCGGGTTTGCAGCGGATGGGACCGTAAATCTGGCGCAGCTGATGCTTGAGCCCAAAGGGCTAAGGCCTTTTGTCGAAGATTGGGAAAATGTCGCCCGCCCTATCATTGCCCGCATGGCCCATGAAATGCGGGTGACCGGTGATCTGGACGGTCAGGCACTGGTCCGGCGGCTGTGCGCCATCCCTGGCGTGCCGTCAGACTGGCGAAAGCCCAGGATTGATGCGCCTGATCTGCCGGTACTGACGTTCAGCCTGCGCAAGGGATCCATGCGGGTCAGCTTCCTGACCACCCTGACCACGCTTGGCACGCCGCAGGATATAACATTGCACGAACTGCGCATTGAGTGCTTTTATCCAGCCGATTCTGAAACTGAGGCGATTTTCAGATAGCCACCGGAATAGACGGCACCTTCAGACCAGTCAGGAAAGCGAACCAAAATGGATATGCCAATTGCAGCGCTGGTCAGGGCATGCCTCAGCCAGCGCTGTCCGTCCTGTGAAAAAGGCGCGTTGTTCGACGGGCTTTTGAAGATACGGCCTGTCTGCAGCGAATGTGGCTTTGAGCTGGCGAAGTCGGATACAGGTGACGGCCCGGCTGTATTTCTGATTTTCATCATTGGCTTCCTGTTCCTGCCTATTGTCATCTATGTGGAATTTCATGCGGACCGGCCGGGCTGGCTGTCGCTGTTGATCTGGGGACCGCCGATTGTGGGACTGGCCATAATATTGCTGCGGCCGGTCAAGGCCCTGTCGGTTGCCCTGGCGTTTCACACCAGGCGAAATCCCTGATTGGCAACAGAAAAATGACACTGGACCCAAGGGTTTTTAATCCTGATGATCGCGGGTCCTTGCTGATCCGATGAATCAAGAAAGCCCCGGAAACAAAATGACTCTTTACCAACGGATAATGGTGCTGGCCCGTGGACGGCATGCCGAATTGGTCATGGCTCTTGTGTCGTTTGCCGATGCATCATTTTTCCCGCTGCCGCCGCATACGCTTCTTGTCCCGCTCGTTCTCGCGCGCCCGGACCGTGCCCTGCGGCTTTCGGTCATCTGCACGACAGCGTCGGTACTGGGCGGATATCTTGGCTATGGCATCGGGCATGTGCTTTATGATTCAATCGGGCAGTGGATCATTACCACCTATCATTACGAAGAATCGTTTGCGCGCTTTCAGGTGCTGTTTCAGCAATGGGGCGCATGGATCATCGTCGCCAAAGGACTAACCCCGATCCCGTTTAAAGTGGTGTCGATTGCTGCCGGGGTTGCTGATTTCAACCTGATCGATTTCACCTGG
>CAISDR010000200.1 GCA_903884125.1 uncultured bacterium | reverse complement strand
CGCTTGAGGCGCTTGCCATTCCGCGGGAAGCTTTTACAACGACCTTTTCTGTCGGCCGCGAGGTTGGCTGGTGCGCCCATGTTCTGGAACAGCATCGGACCGGACGGCTGATCAGGCCACAGTCCCATTATGTTGGACCGATCGCAGCATAGACAAAAAGCGGCGGGACAGATTCGTCCCGCCGCATTTTTTTCGTAACCGAAACTATTTATATTTCAGCGGCGGCTTTCCAGACTGAAGGCACCGGCCCCATCGCGCACCAGCATCAGCAGCCCACCGGCAAGCGCCACATTTTTCAAAAACATTACCATCTGGGTCTGGTCGGCAAAGTCATTGTGAAACAGCACGGCGGTTACCAGGCAGAAACCGGCAAGACCCAATGCAGCCAACCGGGTCTGAAAGCCCACTATGATTGCAATACCGGCTAACAGTTCAAATGCGCCAGCAACATAAATGAGTGCGCCGGGCAATCCCATTGCCACCAGCTTTTCACTCATGACCGCACCGTTCGGAAATTTGGCAAGGCCGGAGAGCAAAAAGATTTGGGCCAAAAATATTCGCCCGACCAGTCCGGCCAAGGGTCCAATCATCTGCATAAATCCACCTATCTCTGGTTTGGGTTCAAGGCAATCAGGGTCAAACACAATCAGGGTAAAAAAACAGTCAATATCAGTTTATGATATTTATATCATATAGACAATACAGCGGAAATCTCACAACTTTTTTGAGTGAACCCAATTTTACAGCGAATTTTCGGCCGGGCCAACGCCTATGCGTTCAAGGATTTCGTGGCTCTTTGCGGCGTTCCAGAATTTTCTGCGGGAACAAGTTCTTTAATAGCTGCCAGAAATGGGCTGGCTTGTGCGGGCGCTCAACTGTCTCATGGGCACCGGCGCGCTTTGCTATTTCCAGAACACCACGCGCGCTGGCGCGGCCAATCTTGCCAGAAAACGCGATTATCTTGGCAGGAATATTAAGCCCTCTGGCAGCCTGAATCACATGAAAGCCATCCAGCCGCTTCAGTTTGATGTCGGTGACGATGAGGTCGAACTTACTTCGCAACATAGCTGCAAAAGCCGCCGGGCCATGGGGTACATGTTCCACGTCGAAATCGGAATCTTTCAGCATCTGTGCAACCGGCCCGGTTTCAGCTGGATCGGAATGAACCACCAAGGCCTTCAATTTATCGCTCATTGCATTTTCCCTGGCTGGAATACGGCGACCTTTTAGACAATGCCCGAATAGTTACTAATTAATTAATATGTTGATGCCGCTGCATGAAAACAGATGCCTGCGACAATGTGGTTCACTTTTGGTCGCCTCAGATTATTCGACCATACAATCTAGCCGGCCGCGGTCTTGTTGGCCTTTGCCATTATCCTGGCGTCCATCCCACCGGTCAGACTGCCCGATACCAAAGTATTATGGGCGTGAGCCAGATGATGCATGTGAAAAATCGAATCCATTGCGGTCCTTTTGCCCGCCAGATCCTCGATCAGATTCAGCGCTTGCTTGGTCAGGGTCAGACCGAATGAAGGCTGCTGGGTAATCTGGGCGGCAATGGTCGCCACTTCCTCTTCCATTTTTTCGCGCGGTACCACGCGATTGACCATGCCGAGGTCATAAGCGCGCCGCGCCGACAATTTGGAACCCAAAAACATGAATTCGCGTGCGATGCGCGTAGGCAGTTCAAACATGTGGGCGCAATATTCCACACCGGGTACGCCCATCCGCACCACCGGATCCTGAAAGAAAGCATCTTCACTGGCCACGATCATATCGCAGATCATCGCCAGCATCAGTCCACCTGCAATACACGCACCCTGCACCATTGCGATGGTCGGTTTTGGTATTTCTGCCCAGCGACGACAGAAGCCCAGATAGGCATCCTGCTCCAGAACATATTGGGACTCAGCTCCTTCCTTGGTCAGGTGATCACCCCAAAGATGCACCCGCTCGCGCGGCATATCACGATCTTGATCGGGCGTACCCAGATCATGACCAGCGGAAAAATGTTTGCCTTCTGCACCCAGAACGATTACGCGCACATCATCATCTTCCATCGCCCGCTTGAACAGATCATCAAGCTGGTTCAGCAGTCGATAGTTCTGGGTATTTGCGTATCGCGGACGATCCAGCCGGATCCAGGCCACATTGTCGCGTTTTTCATATTTCAGAAATGCAGGTGTTTCAGTGCCGGTCATTTGTACTTCCATGGCATGTTTCATTTGATTTGTCGGATCAGCGAATATCAACCCCAGTCTTATTGGATGTGGCCCTATCGACTTTCATCAGGCGCGTTCAAATACGGCGGCAAGCCCCTGACCGCCGCCAATGCACATTGTTTCAAGTCCATAGCGGCCATCACGGCGGTGCAGTTCGCGTGCCAGATTTGCCAGAATGCGTCCGCCAGTGGCCCCGATTGGATGTCCCAGTGAGATGCCGGATCCATTGACGTTCAGCCGGTCGCGATCATCCCAGCCCCAACCTTTCAGAACAGCCAGGACCTGTGGCGCAAAGGCTTCGTTCAGTTCCACCAGATCAATATCTGACCATCCAAGGCCGGTGCGCGCAAATAATCGCTCAACTGCCGGCACCGGACCAATACCCATGCGTGATGGATCACACCCTGCGGCTGCCCAGGAATGAAACCACACCATTGGCTCAAGCCCAAATTCCGCTAGCTTGTCTTCGGCAACAACCAAACAGGCGGCAGCTGCATCATTCTGCTGACTGGCATTGCCAGCTGTTACAACTCCACCCGCTTCCAGTGGTTTCAATGCAGCCAATGTTTCCATGGTCGCATCGGCCCGATAACCTTCGTCATGATCGAAAATAACCGGCGCACCCCGCTTTTGCGGAATTGGTACCGGCACCAGTTCATCGGCGAATTTGCCAGCCGCCCAGGCAGCGGTTGCACGCTGATGGCTCATCAGGGCATAGCCATCACACGCCTCGCGGCTGATGTCATAATCCTTGGCCAGATTGTTAGCGGTTTCAATCATACCCGTAATCACACCAAAGCGGCTGATCGGTTGCGACATGACACGGCCACGCGTCAACCGGTCATGCATGACGGATTCACCCGAGCGTGCACCAGCGCGAAGGTCGGTCGAGTAATATTCAACGTTGGACATGCTTTCCACACCGCCTGCAATCACCATATCGGCAGCACCGGTTTGAATCATCATTGATGCTTCAATCACCGCCTGCAGGCCAGAGCCGCATCGCCGGTCCAGCTGAAAACCCGGAACCCGGATGGGCATGTCTGCTGCCAGTGCGGACCAGCGGGCAATACATGGTGCTTCGCCATTGCCATAACCTTGGGCAAAAACCACATCATCGATTTTTTCGGGGTCGATTTTGGTGCGCGCAACCAGTGCCTTGATAATGATCGCACCCAAGTCACCTGCGGGTATGCCCGACAAAGAACCCATGAATTTACCAACGGCCGTCCGGATGGGCGAGACAATTGCAGCACGACGCATGACGTGTTCCTTCTTCAAAATCCTGTTTCAGGTCGTTCGGTTGGCATCAGCCGCCCGCTGCATTTCGCGGGCAATGATGATCTGCTGGATCTGGGACGTCCCTTTGTAGATTCTAAGCAAACGTACATCCCGGTAAAACCGTTTGACCTTATAATCCGCCATATAACCGGCGCCACCATGAATTTGAACGGCACGGTCAGCTATACGCCCGACCGCTTCACTGGCACAATAAAGGACAAATGCCACCGGCACCCGGGACGTCGCGTTCAGATATGGCCATGACGGTAAACACGCTGGCACGCGGGGCGTTGGTGATATACCGTTTTGATCCGAGACCATCGTCTTTAATCTATTTGCGCGGGCCGGCAACCACTTTCAGGTCGTGCAGCCTGCTGATCTCGGCAACGGAATAACCGACTTCAGATAAAAGCTCGTCCGTGTTTTCGCCCAGATAGGGCGCACGCACCGGCGGCCTGCGTTCCGATGCGCCGAAATTGATCGGCGTCCCGGGTACCAGATATTCACCGATGCCCGGATTGTCCATCATGGAAAACATCGGATGGTCGGTCGAACAGTCCGGATCTTCGGCCACCACCTGGGCAAACGATCTGAAAATGCTCCACGTCACGCCCTGTTTATCAAATGCTTTGGCAAAGTCATCCAGTCGGCGTGCATTAAACCATGGTTTGAAAATTTCGGTGATGGCATGACGGGCAAGCCATCTTTCACCTTCCAGCGACAGGTCAACCTGCAACCGATCCGCAAGCGCCTTGAACTGGTCGCCAAGGCCGGTCACCGCCTTCAGACCATCCCATTGACGATTGGTCAGTCCAACGATCATTACACGGCGGCCGTCCGCCGTTTCAAAATCCTGGGCATAGGCGCCGTAAAGCGCATTGCCGACCTTTGGACGGTCGACACCATTGATCATCACTTCGCCTAAAATCCCAAGATGGCCAAGGGTTGCCAGCGCAACATCCTTGAGTGCTATTTCAATAATCTGTCCTTCGCCGGAAATGCGACGATGACGTTCGGCCGCCAGCAATGACAGGGCTGCCATGTGCCCGGTTGCGATATCCCAGGCAGGCAGGACATGGCCCACAGGTTCGCTTGATCCTTCCGGCCCCGTGGCCATCGGAAATCCCACAGCCGGATTGACCGTATAGTCCACCGCTGGTCCGCCGCGCCGGTCGCCGGTCACCGATACCATGATCAGATCATCGCGATGTTTTTTCAAATTTTCATAGTCCATCCAGCCGCGCACGCGCAGGTTGGTGACAAATATCCCGCAATCGGGTCCGGGTTTGCAGATGATGCGGGTGACTATTTCCTGTCCCTGGGGCGTGGTCATATCAACGGCAAGTGAACGCTTTGCCTTGTTCAGACCGGCCCAGAACAGCGAACGGTTATCTTTGGTCACCGGCCAGCGGAAATTGTCCAGCCCGCCGCGTATGCGGTCAAAGCGGATGACGTCTGCCCCCATTTCGGCAAGGGTCATGCCAGCAAGCGGGCCCGCAACAAAAGCTGATCCTTCGACAATACGAAGTCCCTGAAGAATTTTTGCCACCGCCGCCCCCTGTTTTACTTTAGTCGATCACCCGCCACCTGCCCGCGCCAGAACCTTTTGCATCATACGCAGATTGGCGGCATCGATCATTTTTCCCCTGACATTTACCGCACCGGCCCCGGCCGCCTGGGCGACCATGTAGGCATCCATGACTTCACGCGCCCATGCGATTTCAGTATCTGTCGGGCTGAAAACAGCGGTCACGATTTCAGGTTGGGCGGGGTGAATGCACCATTTTCCGTCAAAGCCCATGGCGCGTGCGATGGCACAGGCACGACCAAGGCCAGCCTCGTCCCTGAAATCAGCAAAAGGTCCGTCAATTGCGCGCAGATCATGGGCGCGGGCTGCGACCAGAATGGCCTGCATCACATCATGCCAGCGATGTCCGGGATATTGGGCATCATGGGCATCCATACCGCCTATGGATTCCATCGGCATGCCAAGCGATGCTGCATAATCCCCCGACCCATAAATCAATCCTTCGAGCCGCGGAGAAGCTGTAACGATCCCAGCCAGATTGAACCGCCCCTGCGCTGTTTCAATCAATGCCTCAAGCCCGATATGGCGGGCTGATTTCACGGCCATTTCAATCTGGGTCAGCAAGGTACCCACAAATTGCAGGTCGGCACCCGAATTCACCTTGGGAACGACAATCACATCCAGATTTTGATGACATGCCTCAACAATATCGACAACATCGCGATAGGCATACTCACTATCGAGTGCGTTAATTCGGACCTGGCGGGTCTTTGTTCCAAAGTCCAGTTCCGACAGTGCACGGATCGCAAGTGTTCGTGCGGTGGCCTTCTGATCGGGTGCCACGGCATCTTCCAGATCGATGCAGATTGCATCTGCTGAGGCACTTGCAGCCTTGGCTATCATTTTCCAGTTCGAACCGGGCACCACCAGTATGGAACGTTCAACACGGTCAATCATTTAGGCCCCCAGAAGATTGATGCCTGCATACCAATGGCGCCCTCGCCATTGGCCGTAAACAGGTCCATGCCATCAGACCGGGATTGCCCGCAAAGAGTCACTGTATCGAAATCGAATATCGGACGCATCGCCCGGAAATTGAATGCACTGATTACACGATTGGCCGTGTATTTGCGTGCAGCCTCATACAGCATGATCGCCTGTAATGGCCCATGAACCACCAGACCGGGGTATTTTTCCACGTCCATTGCATAAGGCCGGTCATAATGAATGCGATGACCGTTGAAGGTCAGCGCAGAAAAGCGAAAGAGCAATACGGGATCGATCGCAACTGACTGCCGCCATTCGCATTCGGGAACCATCTGCGGTGGCGCTGGCGAAAAGATTTTCGGCATCGGCAGATAGACAATATCCTGCTCTTCCTCAATGGCCAGAATTCCACCCTGCCTAATTTCATGGCGCAGGGTTACGAAAACCATTGCGCCAGTCTTACCGTCTTTTTGCGAAATTTTTAGAATTGTCGACTGACGTTCAACCGTCGCGCCTACAATAAGGGGGGCTAGGAATTTCAGACGGCCACCGGCCCACATGCGCCGTTCAAGTGTTATTGGTGGCAAAAATCCGCCACGCTTGGGGTGGCCGTCGCTGCCGACTTCGGTCATAGGCACAATAGGCAAAAAATATAGCCACGACCAAAGTGGTGGCAGCTGATCGCCATCGTATGGGGCCGAATCAACCAGGCCATTCAAGGATGCGGCCAGTGCCGCGGCTGGCACATGATATAGCAGATCCGTCTGAGTCTGGGATCTGCCAACCCAGACTGCAAGATCAATGTCAGTCACTGAAATTCAAAGATGCCGCGCAACCTGCATCCCCCCGACTTCATTATTTCTACAGGAAATCGTTACACAGCTTGGACCCTTCGACAAGCAGCATTCTTTCATATCACTGTGATTGCGATGCGTTACCAGAATTCTGTTCGCGCAGTTGCTATTTTCTGACAATACCCAGCAAGGCTACCACCTCGTTTTCAAATTCCGCGCGGGTAAGCACATCGCGCGGACCGGAACCGGGGCTGGTAAAGCCAACATGAACACTTTTGACCAGACCATCGCGCCCAATGAAAAATGTTGTGGGCCATGCATTAAGATTTGATGCCTGTGGAATCTTTGCCACTGCTTCCTTGGGCTCACCTGCCAGAAGGAAAGTATAGGTCAGGTCATAGCGCCGGATAAATGCTTGCACCCGCTTTGGATTGGTCAAAAATTCGCCTGGTTCAAAATCCAAGGCAATTATTTCCAGCCCATCCTTGCCATATTTGCGATAAAGGGCTTCCAGAAACGGTGCCGAATCGTGGCGTTTCGGACACCAGCTTCCCATAACATCGACCAGAACAACCTTGCCCCGAAAACGTTCATCAGTGTTTGCAACCAGATGACCGTCAAGATCCTTGAACGCAAAGTTAAATGGCTCCTGCTTGTTAGAGACACTTGTATGGGCTGTAGATTCCGTCGGCACAGCGCCAATTGCATCAGCTTGGGCTTTGCGCAATGCCATCAGTTCCTGCGAACCGGAACTGTTGGACAGCACAAGTTTCAGCGTGTTGTCGGATTGTGGTGTGATCACCAGCCTACCAGCCCGCTCGCCCGCATAATGGGATACGCGGAAGATACCGTCGAAATATCCACCGTCGAGCGTGCCTGTGTCGCCATCAATGCGAAGGATGCTTGCTTCCAGATAGCTTTGCTTCTGGGTCAGAATAAGCCGCCAGGCTTTTTCACCTTTGCCACCATCAAGTGGGATGATCCATTCGCCGGAAATATCGGGGGCATTTGGCGTGTACCGAACAGCATTTGTAGAACGTGTCCCGTGGATGTTGATGCGCTTTTCGCCAATACCGTAATTCCCGGCAAGTTTGCCGTTTTCAATTTTTGCCTCCAGCGTGGCCCCATAGCTGGAAAATTCCAGATGCACATTTCCACCCTCGAATGATCCGGCGCTGGATGGTGTATTTGGCCGCTTACCGTCAAAAAAATGACCAGACGCATCTCTTTCAGACACTGATAGGTTTAGTCGGAAGGGAATTTCATTGCCCCCGATTTCCGCAACCAGGTTCCAGGTCCCGCTTGGGTTATCGTGCGCGCCAGCATCAGGACCTTGCATGCCCACGAACAGCGCTGCCAAAATAACAGCCAGCGCAAAATGAAGCGCTGTGCGCGAAAACAATTGCACTCGGTATCCCCCGATTAACCGGCGAAGTTTAATGTTTCAGTTCACATTAAATTAAAGTCAAATAAAATTCATCACACTATATTACTGTTATTTAATATTTTGAGGACTTTCGGGGATCAAAATTGCTCAAAAGCCGGGCCCGCCTTCTGATCAATGTGGCTTAAAAGCAAAAGGGTTAGACCTTGCGGCCTAACCCTTTGATTTCGATGGTCGGAGTGAGAGGATTCGAACCTCCGACCCCTAGCTCCCGAAGCTAGTGCTCTACCAGGCTGAGCTACACTCCGTCGAAGGGCGCTCTTATAGCGGCCAGGGACCTGTACCGCAAGGACCGTTAGGTCTAATAGGCCCGTTGGACACAGAAATCGACAATATCGATCAGCGCCTTGCGCCACGGGCTGTCGCCAAAGCGCTCCAGCGCCTTTTTTGCCGCCTGACCTTCAGCGGTGGCAAAGGCCAGGGTTTCTGTAAACGCTCCCAGCTCTTCCATACGCTCCATGGCAAAGGCCAGATCTTCAGGCCCCTGCTGGCCTTGTTCAATCACCCGGCGCCAGAAAATCTGGTCATCAGGTGTACCACGCGCGACAGCTATCAGCACTGGCAGCGTAACCTTGCCTTCGCGGAAATCATCGCCAATGGTTTTGCCCAGATCCCGTTCACGGGCGGTATAGTCCAAAAGATCGTCGATCAGCTGGAAGGCCACGCCCAGCCTGCGGCCATAATCGGCCAGCGCTGCGGCATCTGCCGCATCACGGCTGGCAATCAGCGCGCCCACTTCGGCGGCTGCGGCAAAAAGCGCTGCCGTCTTGGCGGCAATCACCTGCAGATAGGTTGCCTGGGTCGTATCAACCCGACGGGCCGTCTGTAATTGCAAAACCTCGCCCTCGGCGATGACGGCGGCGGCATTGGCCAGCACCCCCAGCACCTGCAGCGACCCGGCATCAACCATAAGCTGAAAGGCACGACTGAACAGAAAATCGCCAACCAGCACCGATGAAGGGTTACCCCAGATCACATTGGCCGTTTTGCGGCCACGGCGCAGGTCACTTTGATCCACCACGTCATCATGCAGCAGGGTTGCCGTGTGAATGAATTCAACAGCGGTCGCCAGTTTCACATGGGCATTGCCCTTGTAGCCGCACATGGCGGCGGCCGCCAAAGTCAGCATGGGGCGAATGCGCTTGCCGCCGCCAGCGATCAGGTGGCTGGCCAGTTCCGGGATCAGCGGTACGGGTGATACCATGCGTTCTGCGATCATGGCATTGACGGCATCCAGATCGGCAGCGATAAGCTGACGAAGACGCTCTATCGGATCATCGATGGCGTGTGGCGATGTCACCGGTTCGGCCGTTGCGGCCATAGGTAATTGACGTTCCGAGAGCATGGCGCGAGCATAGGCGAAAGCAGTCTCGGGTCAAGATGAACCGAAAAGCGCCTAAAAAGCATTAAGGCCGGACCTGAATGGTTGAATTATTGCGCACGAATGACCCGGTACTGATCTCGTTCCTGACTGCGTTCCTTAAGACGAACGGTTTAGAGGCGATCGTCCTGGATTTTCATACCAGCGTGCTTGAAGGTTCCGCCAATGCCATTCCCCGCCGGGTGATGATCGATGACAAGCAGGAAAATCGCGCCCGATATCTGCTGCGCGAGGCGGGTACTGATCATGATGCCAGGAAAACATGACCGCTGCGGACCCATTGCCCACCAGCTTGGATCAGTTCATGGGCGGCGCTTTGACCATCGAACAGCCGGTTGATGGCTATCGCGCTGCAATTGATCCGGTCCTGTTGGCTGCGGCCATCAATGCCGGGGCCGGTGAGCGGGTGCTGGATGCCGGCGCAGGGGTTGGAACCGCCGGGCTTTGTCTTGCCCGGCGACTGGATGGTTTTTATCTGACAGGGCTGGAACGCAGCGAGGTAGTCGCTGAAATTTTTGGCCGGAACATCCGTCAGAATGGGTTGGATCATCGCATTCAGGCTGTTTGCGGCGACCTTTTCGAACCCCCGGCTGATATCGGGCTATTCGATCAGATCATATCGAATCCGCCTTATCTGAGCCTGGATCTGGCCAGCGCCAGTCCGAATCCCTTGAAAAACGAGGCAAATCTGCTGGACCACGGGGATCTGGGGGACTGGATCAGCGGCTGTATCCGCCTGCTGGGTGCCAAAGGCTATCTGACCCTGATCCTGAGGGCAGATCATCTGGATCAGGCATTGGCTGCCATCGGCCGCAAGATGGGCGGGGTAATTGTCTACCCCCTGTGGCCCAGGCCGGGCAAGGCCGCCAAACGCATTATCATCCGGGCACGAAAGGGATCGCGCGCGCCCATGACGCTCGCCGCCGGGCTTACCCTGCACAATCCTGATGGCAGCTATACGCCAGCGGCCGACCTGATCCTGCGCGGTCAGGCGGCCATTGATCTGGCATTATAGAAATCAGGAAAATTCGCGGGGCTTCCACCAGGGATAGACCGGCGGCATGTCCTTGGACGGCTTGAGCGTGAAATGGGCTGGCCGTTTTTCAAGGAAGGACACCACACCTTCTTTGGCATCAGCGCCCTGACCGGTATAGAAAATGGCGCGACTGTCGACTTTATGCGCTTCCATGGGATGATCTGCCCCAAGCATCCGCCACATCATCTGACGTACCAGCGCAATCGAGACAGCCGAGGTGTTATCAGCGATTTCGCGCGCAATCGCATGGGCCGCGGGCAACAGGTCATCGGGAGCCAGCACCGCCTTGACCAGACGTCCGGCCAGCGCCTCATCGGCATTGAAGACCCGGCCCGAATAGGTCCACTCCAGCGCTTGGGAAATGCCAACAAGTCGGGGCAGGAACCAGGACGATGCGGCTTCGGGCACAATACCCCGCCGGGCGAACACAAAGCCGAAACGTGCGTCACTTGATGCCAGCCTGATATCCATGGGCAGTGTCATGGTCGCCCCAATACCCACCGCTGGCCCGTTAATGGCAGCAATCACCGGTTTTATGCATTCATAAATCCGCAAGGTAACCAGGCCCCCGCCGTCCCGATGATGTTCCGGCGTCTCTTTGCCGCGGGCATCATAATCAAAGGTCTTGGCCCCCATCGACAGGTCGGCCCCGGCACAGAACGCGCGGCCCGCCCCGGTCACAATCACCGCCCGCACGTCATCATTACGGTCAATCAGGTCAAAAGCCGCAACCAGTTCGTCCCGCATTGTGTGGGTAAAGGCATTGAGCTTTTCCGGGCGGTGCAAAGTAACGGTGGCGATCGCGTCCTTTACGTCGTAACGAATATGTTCAAAATTGGCAGGGTGCAGGGTCATGGCGGATCTTCCCTTGATTGTTTATTCGGGGGCAGCTTTAACGTCACGGCCTCAGGGATCAAGCCTAAAGTTTTCCGGCGACTGAAACCTGGTACACGATAAGAACGATCTGGAGGAAACTGGCACATGCATCCGAAAATCCACGCGAAAACCAACCCCGACAAACCGGCCTATATCATGGGCAACACGGGAGAGGTGGTCACCTATGGCGAATTGGATTCCAGGTCGAACCAGTGGGCACAGTTTTTCAGGGCAGCGGGGCTGAAAGCAGGCGATGGCATCGCAATCTTTATGGAGAACAACGCCACCTATCTGCAGATCGTCTGGGCCGCCCAGCGATCAGGGCTTTATTTCACTGCAATATCATCACGCCTGACCGCGTCTGAAGTTGCCTATATTGTCAGCGACTGCAATGCAGGCGTGTTCATCACGTCGATCGGTCTTGCACCGGTGGCAGGCGAACTGGTCGGCCTGATGCCCAAGGTCAGTCGCAGACTGTCAGTTGGTGGCGCAATTGATGGATATGAAACCTTTGAAAGCGCAATAGCCCCCTATCCGTCCGAACCGATTGGCGATGAATCGCAGGGCGCTGATATGCTCTATTCATCCGGCACAACCGGTCGGCCCAAAGGTATCAAGCGCACCCTGACCGGTGAACCACCGGAAACGCCGAGTTCGCTGATCATGCTGACCAAAATGCTCTATGATTTCGGACCGGAGACGGCCTATCTCTCGCCTGCACCACTCTATCATGCGGCACCCCTGCGCTATTGCATGGCGGTACACAGTTTCGGTGGCACGGTGATCGTGATGGAACATTTCGACGCAGAACAGGCATTGAGTCTGATTGAAAAATACAAAGTGACTCACAGCCAGTGGGTTCCCACAATGTTTGTCCGCCTGTTGAAACTGCCAGCGGACACGCGCACCAAATTCAATCTGTCATCCCACCGGGTCGCCATCCATGCCGCCGCGCCCTGTCCTGTCAGTGTCAAGGAACAGATGATCGGATGGTGGGGGCCGATCATCTATGAATATTACGCAGGCACAGAGGGAAATGGATTCTGTGCGATCAATTCCACCGAATGGCTGAGCCATAAAGGTTCCGTCGGCCGGGCCATGCTGGGCACTATCCGCATCGTCGGCGAAGATGGCGAATTGCTGCCCGCCAACGCGCCGGGCACGATCTATTTCGAAGGCGGCCCGCAATTCCAGTATCACAATGATCCCGGCCGCACAGGGGATGCCTATAACGCCAAAGGCTGGTCAACACTGGGCGACGTGGGACAGGTGGACAACGAAGGCTATCTCTACCTGACTGACCGCAAGGCATTCATGATCATATCCGGTGGCGTCAACATCTATCCGCAGGAAACCGAAAATGTGCTGATCGGACATCCGGCGGTGGCGGATGTTGCTGTCATCGGCGTGCCCAATGAAGATTTCGGCGAAGAAGTCAAAGCCGTGGTGCAACCTGTGGACATGGCAAAAGCCGGACCGGAACTGGCCGAAGAGCTGATGGCCTATTGCCGTCAACATCTCTCGCCGATTAAATGCCCCAGATCGATTGACTTTGATCCCGAACTGCCCCGCCATGCCACCGGCAAATTGTACAAGCGGCTGGTGCGTGACCGGTATTGGGGCAATCGCAGTTCAAAAATTGTCTGAGGTTTTCTAATGACGACGCCAAAGCGAGTTCTGACCATCGGCATCGAACCGGAACTCGCGGATTTCACCGCCTTTCCCGATCTGGACGCGGGCAAGGTGCGCG
>CAISDR010000199.1 GCA_903884125.1 uncultured bacterium | reverse complement strand
CAGCAAAAGTCGGGCGCTATTTCGGGCCTGTGATGATGTTGTGGTTTTTGTCGTTATCCTGCATCGGCATTTTCAACATCATGAACCACCCGGATATTCTGATGGCTGCTGATCCAAGCCACGCGGTGACATTCATGATCCGTCATGCCTCGGTTGGGTTTATCACCCTGGGGCTGGTTTTTCTGGCGGTAACCGGCGGCGAGGCTTTATATGCCGATATGGGCCATTTCGGACGACGTCCGATTTACCGCGCTTGGTTTGCGATTGTGCTGCCAGCATTGCTTTTGAACTATCTGGGACAGGGCGCCCTGTTACTGGGCGACCCGGATGCGGTGCGAAATCCGTTTTATCTGGCAGCCCCCGACTGGGCGCAGTTACCTTTGGTCGGACTTGCAACTGTTGCTACGGTCATTGCCAGTCAGGCAGTGATCTCGGGCGCGTTTTCACTCAGCCGCCAGGCTGTGCAGCTTGGCTTTCTGCCGCGGCTGGAAGTCCAGCACACATCCGAATTTGAAATCGGCCAGATCTATATGCCGCGCATCAACTGGATGATGATGTTTGCCGTGATCGTTCTGGTGGTTTTGTTCCGCAATTCCGACAATCTGGCGGCGGCCTATGGCATTTCCGTATCAGGTACAATGGTGATCACAACTGCACTTACCTATATCGTCGCGCGCGACCGCTGGGGCTGGACCAGAATGCAGGCAGGCGCGCTGTTTGGGGCGTTTCTGGTGATCGATCTTGTGTTTGTTATTTCCAACACCCTGAAATTCTTTGAAGGCGGCTGGGTACCTTTAGGCATTGCATTTGTTCTTATTGCTGTCATGTCCACGTGGCGCAGGGGTCGGGCGATCCTGTTCAACCGCCTGCATGAAGCCACCATGCCGTTGGAGTTGTTTTTAACGCGGGTAACGGATTCAACACCCCAGCGCGTTGAAGGCACCGCGGTATTCCTGACCGGCAGCCGGGAAGGGGTTCCCTATGCGATGCTGCACAATCTCAAACATAATAAAATCATCCATCGCCGGGTGGTGCTGTTGACTGTTCTTACCGAAGAAGTCCCGCGTATGAACGAAGACGAACGCATCGAAATTTATGATGTGGGCAAGGGGTTCTGGCGTATTATCGTTCATTATGGTTTCGCCGAAGGACCAAACATCCCCCGCGTGCTGGAACGGTGTGCGGCCGCTGGTGGAAATTTTGATCTGATGACCACATCGTTCTTCCTGGGTCGCGAACGACTGGTGCGCCGTGTGGCACCGCTCATGGCCCGCTGGCGCGAGAATCTTTTTATCTCACTATCGCGTCATGCATTGTCGGCAACAGAATTCTTTCGCGTGCCCGCCAACCGGGTGGTTGAACTGGGCACGCAGATAGAACTCTGATCTGTTAAATGGGCAGCCTGGTGCAATTACCAGCACACCTGCCCGATCATCAATGGGTCAAAAGTACCGGCACATTTGCCGCCCGCAGCGCCTCGCGCGTTGCACCGCCCAGGAAAAGTTCGCGCACACGCGAATGCGTATAGGCTCCCATCACGATCAGCTCAGCACCAATTTTCTGGCCGTGATTCAGAATCATCTTGCCAGCCGGGCCGGATAATTCGTGTATATTACTGGCCGACGCCTTGATGCCATGTGCGCCTAGATAGCCTACCAGATCATCAGCGGATGCCGCACCTGGTCCATCCTGACCGATTGTCACCACTTCTACACGCTCAAGTCGCGCCAGAAGTGGCAGGGCAGCAGCCGCAGCCCGCGTTGCCTCCAACGAACCGTTCCAGGCAACAAGAGCAATACGCGACCTGATGGTCTTTTCTGCCAATGGGCATAACAGCACCGGACGTCCGGTTCCGAACAATGCCGATTCCAATGCTACTTCGTCTAATGGCGCATCGTTGGATTTGGGACGGCCAATCAGGATCAGGTCCGCCAGCTGCCCTTCGCGAACGACAATCTGTTCCAACTGTCCAACCACATCGCGCCAGATATACTGAACCTGATCACCTGCCTGAACACGATCTACCTGACTGACATTATGTGTCGCAGACCAGGATTTGACGACCGACAATACAGCCTCGGCACTTTCGCGCGCTTCTCGGTCGATGGTTTCGAAAACCGATGCAGCCATGGTTGCAAAATACTGCCCATCAACCTGTGCCATCATGGCAGCGGGATCAGGGCGCACATGCAGGGCAATAATGGTCGCCCCTTGTGGCTTTGCCACTTCCATCGCGTGTTCAAGCATGGCCGCAGCATGACGTCGGTCGTTCAGCAGGGTGAGAATAATTTTGGGGGTCATTTCAGTATCCTTTTGAACAGGCCTGATCAAAAACGTACCAAAATCATGGTTCGCACTAAGCCTGACATTGAAAGACACACTTGATCACAGGCTGCGCAACACTGCCTTGACCTCAATCAATTCCAGGCGCCGCTCAACTCGCTTAATGCGTTAAGTTCAAGGTGAACTGTGTTATTGGCGCCAAGCGCGATCAGCTTTTCAGCGCGCAGTTTCGTGAATGTCCGGCTGACAGTCTCAATCGTCAAGCCAAGATAGTCACCGATATCAGCACGCCCCATCGTCAATACGACCGGATTGGCTGGTTGTCCGAGCCGTTTGGCCCGATGGCTCAATTGCAGCAAAAAGCTGGCAACCCGTTCTTTTGCTGTCTTGCGGCCTAATAGCAACATCTGATCCTGAGCTATGGCTAGTTCGTCTGAAGTCTGGCTGCGCAACTGGTGTTCGATTTTGGGGAACTTGGTCAAAAGTCCTTCAAGGCGTTTGCGATCAAACCGGCAGGCACGGGCCGGCGTCAGCGCTTCGACGGAATAGGCATAATTTTCCCGGACAGAAAGCCCGACAAAATCCCCGGCAAACGAAAAGCCGATGATCTGCTGACGCCCGTCGGGCAGCAGTTTGTAAATCTTTACGGTTCCATAGGTTATGTTGAAATAATGACCTGCCGGATCACCTTCGGTGACCATTGTATCATGTGGCGCCAGCTCGATTGTTGTCACCAGGGCCGCTAACTGTTCCAAATACGGGTCTTCAACAGCCTGACACACGCTTAAGTGGCGCGCGTCACAATGAGCACAGGGCTCAGTCAGGCGTTCAACTATCGCACGAGCCGCCTGCTTTTGTTCAGGTTGCAGCACTTATTTACCCCCAAAAATTCAACGACTACTGAAATTCTGTCCAACATTACTCCGTTTACTCTCAAATCGCAAAAATTTGATCTGAACGCCCATTCTCTAGACTGACACTTGATCCGGATCAATGACGCAAGGCCTTTGACCCTTCAGGGTAAATCCCAATAGCTATGAAGGGCGACATGCAAAGCTTGAATTTCGCTAGGCCCGAAAGCGCTGGGGGCCTGAAACCGCTGGGTCAATTTATGCCAGACCGATTCACCACCGAAAAACTGGTCACGGCGCCTCTGACACGGCGCCACATTGATCAGGCATATCCGCTGGTGCAACTTGCTTTCCCCTCGACCGATCTAAGGCGCTGGCGGATTTATGCGCGCTGGCATCTGAGCAGGCCAGCGGAACAGGGCATTATGGCGGTGTGGGATAATCGCGAACATATTTTTGCGCTGGCAAATTTCCGCAGACAGATAGCCCTAGAACACGGTCCCATACTGGTATCCGATCAGATGATCAGTGTGGATATGGTCAATCCGGGCTGTGTCAGTGACTTGTTATACTCCGCACTAACGCGAGTTGCGGACACCTTGGGCTGCCATCAATTAAAGTGTACCATGGATCGGCCTGGATTTGTGCGCTAGGTAATTTTGCAGCGCACATCGTGACCTTGACATGGATCAAGGCATATAGTCGTTCAAGACAGCTAAGACACGACAATTGAAGATCACCCTGGGGGCTTCTATGGCAAGCGTTCATATGACTGATGCAATAAACAGACCTGTCGACTACAGCGATGATGTGATTCGCTATGGCGTTATCGCCACAATGTTCTGGGGCATTGTCGGCATGCTGGCCGGTTTGTTCATAGCATTGCAAATGGCCTTTCCGCTTCTGAACTTTGATCTGCCATGGACCAGCTTCGGGCGCCTGCGTCCGGTGCATACTTCAGGAGTGGTCTTTGCCTTTGGGGGCAATATTCTGATCGCGGCATCATTGTTTATCGTGCAGCGCACCTGCCGCGCCCGACTGTGGAGCGACGGGCTGGCGTGGTTTGTATTCTGGGGCTATCAGATCTTTATCGTTCTGGCGGCATCAGGTTATGTGCTCGGTATCACCCAGGGCAAGGAATATGCCGAACCGGAATGGTATGCAGACTTATGGCTGACAATCGTCTGGGTCGGCTATTTCCTGTTGTTCATGGGAACCCTGGCCAGACGGCGTGAGCCGCATATTTACGTGGCGAACTGGTTCCTGCTGGCGTTCATCGTCACGGTGGCGATGTTGCATATCGTGAATAACATCGCGGTTCCGGTCAGCTTTACCGGCGTCAAATCCTATCCGATCTATGCCGGTGTTCAGGATGCGCTGACCCAATGGTGGTATGGACATAATGCAGTCGGATTTTTCCTGACCGCTGGCTTCCTGGGGATGATGTATTATTTTGTACCCAAGCGGGCGGAACGCCCGGTCTATTCCTATCGCCTGTCGATCATCCATTTCTGGTCACTGATCTTCATTTATATCTGGGCGGGGCCGCATCACCTGCATTATACCGCCCTACCCGACTGGGCGCAGACTTTGGGCATGACATTTTCGATCATGCTGTGGATGCCGTCATGGGGCGGGATGATCAACGGGGTGATGACACTATCGGGCGCATGGGACAAGTTACGGACTGATCCGGTATTGCGCATGATGATCGTGTCCCTGGCCTTCTATGGCATGAGCACTTTCGAAGGACCGCTGATGTCTATACGGGCGGTCAACGCGCTTAGTCACTATACAGACTGGACCATTGGTCACGTACATTCGGGCACTCTTGGCTGGGTCGGCTTTGTGTCTTTTGGCACCGTCTACTGCCTCGTGCCAACATTATGGAATCGACCCAGGCTTTATTCGATGAAACTTGTATCGATCCATTTCTGGACCGCAACAATCGGCATCGTTCTTTACATCACGTCCATGTGGGTATCGGGCATCATGCAGGGTCTGATGTGGCGCACCTATGACAAGCTTGGCTATCTGCAGTTTTCGTTTGTTGAAACGGTTGCCGCCATGCACCCGTTCTACATCATCCGCGCTTTGGGCGGCGGGCTGTATCTGCTGGGTGCCGTGATCATGGTCTATAATCTGTGGCGTACGATCGGGGGTCAGCTTGCGGCGAATGAACCGCTTGATGGACCAGTTCCTGCCACTGCTTCTTTGGCGAGGGCATAACAATGAGCGCGTTAAACGATCATGGCGTCATTGAACGTAACTCGATCCTGCTAGTTGTCCTGAGCCTGCTGGTTGTATCGATCGGTGGTCTGGTTCAGTTGGTGCCGCTGTTTTTCATGGAAAGCACCATCGAAAAGGTGGCGGGTATCAGGCCCTATACACCGCTCGAACTTGCAGGCTTCAACATCTATGTGCGAGAGGGCTGCTATCTTTGTCACAGTCAGCAAATTCGCACGCTGCGTGATGAGGTCGATCGTTACGGACATTATTCGCTGGCGGCCGAAAGCATGTATGACCATCCGTTCCAATGGGGATCAAAACGCAATGGACCGGACCTTGCCCGCGTCGGCGGCAAATATTCCGACGAATGGCAGGCGGCACATCTGAAAAGTCCGCGCAGCCTGGTGCCAGAGTCGATCATGCCACCATACAGCTGGATGGCTGAGCGGGCTGTTACCGGCTCTGAAATTGAAAAGCACCTGAAAACCCTGAAGATTGTGGGCGTACCCTACACCCCCGAAATGATCGAGCAGGCGCAGGCGGATTTCCTGGCCCAGGCGAATCCCACTGGTGACACAAGTGGACTGTTGGCGCGCTATCCAGGGGCCATCATTCATGTGCCGGTATCCGGCGGCACCGAGGTCACCGAGCTGGATGCGCTGATTGCCTATCTGCAAATGCTGGGCACCACTGCCGATCTTAAATCCTATGACGAAATCGCCGGTCGGCGTTAGGAGGAAGCGGCAATGTCGTATGATCAGATTGTTGGATGGACCAGCATCGGCTCGCTGACCCTGTTTGTCAGCCTGGCTGTGTACATCACCATAAATGTCTATCGCCCAAGCAAGCGCGCCGAGATGGAACGTCTGGCCCGCCTGCCTATCGACCTGGATTGATTGAGGAGCCAACTGATGCCGACCAAAATCGAAAAAGACGAGATATCGGGTCAGCACACGACCGGCCATGAATGGGACGGCGTAAAAGAGCTGAACACGCCGCTGCCCCGCTGGTGGTTATGGATATTCATCGCCACCATCATCTGGGCCTGCGGATATTGGGTCGCCTATCCGGCGTTCCCGATGCCGGGTGGCTTCAGCAAGGGAATACTTGGATACACATCGCGCGGGCAGGTTGATACCGATGTTGCAGGACTGGCCGCCAGACGTGCGGTAACCACCCAACGTATTGCCGATGCACCGCTGGAAAATATTCTGACCGATGCTGATTTGCGCGAAGTGGCCCTGGGTGCCGGACGCAGCGCTTTTGCCAATAATTGCGCACCGTGTCATGGCGCCAATGCTGCTGGTCGACCGGGCTATCCAAACCTGAATTCAGACCAGTGGATCTGGGGTGGAACGCT